>NZ_JBFRFF010000017.1:0-121069 GCF_052114685.1 Rhizobium sp. 2YAF20
CCCTTGCGCATGCCCTTGCGCATGGTGATGTAGAAGGCATCCGTGGTCAGGCCCGGAACAAGCGCGATGGTGAACTTCTTGTCCGCCGCCTCAGCGCCTGCCCCCGAAAACCCAACCGCCGATACCGCAGCCAGTGCCGCAGTGGCCTTGAAAAACGAACGACGCTCCATGGTGTCCTCCCTGATCGAGCTGTTCACAAAAATCACAAAACCCACACGATCTCCTCAAAGCGCGTGGTCGTCTTCAATTCCTGGCTTGGCAAGCTGCCGACCAGTGCTCAGGTAAAAATCGTGCCCTTTGCCAACAATCGGTCGGCCTTGATTGCCATACGGCGAACAGGATGTATCGATGCCCCAGGCTCAACGGCCGCCAAATCATGCAGAATATTAAAACGTTGTATTTTGACCATATGTCAATCGGCGGGAAAATGCAAGCGGATAGTTGATTTAAGTATATGAAAATAAAGGGATAATACAAGACGCCATGCTTAAAGCCGCATTGTGCGGCGCAAAATTTAAAACGATTGCTATTTCCCGCCGCCTGGCTAGTGTTCCAAATCGAAGAGGAGGATGCCGTGGCAAAACGCCAACCGCCGAGCGCGCAGCGAGCAGCCGAAATTGCGGCTGTCACCGGCAAGCCAACCCTGCGGACGATCGCCGAGCTCACGGGGCTTGGGGTATCGACGGTATCGCGGGCGCTGGCCAACGCGCCGCAAATCTCCAAGGAGACGCGCGACCTTGTCCGCAAAGTCGCCGACGACATCGGCTATCTTCCCGACCGTGCCGCGCAGCGCCTGAGAACGGGGCGCACCAATGTCATCAGTCTGTTGATGGACTCGCACGAGGAGATCCTCGGCTTCGGTACATCGATGCTGCACGGACTGACGGTTGCCCTTGGCGGCACGCCTTACCATGTCATCGTCACGCCCAATTTCGGCAGCGATTCCCCTGTCGACCCAGTACGTTTCATTCTGCGCAATCGCCTTGCCGATGGCATCATCTTCACGCGTACCGAACCGTTTGATCCGCGCGTCAGGCTGCTGCTCGAGAATGGCTTTCCCTTCGTCACCCATGGTCGCACCGAGTTCTCGACGCCGCATGCCTTCGTCGATTTCGACAATTCGGCCTTTGCCTACGAGGCGACGCAGCGCCTGATCGCCAAGGGCCGGCGAAAGATCATGATCATCCTGCCGCCGAAGCGGCTGATGTTCGGCCAGCACCTGCAACATGGCTTCATGAACGCGATACGCGAGGCCGGCGTCGCGCATGAGATCCCGGACGCAGTCACGCTTGACAGTTCCGCCGGCGAAATTCGCGCCTTCGTCAGAGTACGCATGGGGCAGCCGGACGGCCCGGATGCGTTCGTCTGCTGCGGTGAAATATCGGCTCTGGCGACGATTGCCGGCCTCAACGATTGCGGAATGGTGCTGGGGCGCCAGTTCGATATCGTCGCCAAGCAGACATCGCGGCTTCTGAGCGAAATTTCGACCGGCGTCGAGACGATCTATGAGGATCTGGCGACGGCCGGCGAGGCGATGGGAAAGCTGTTGATGCGGCAGATCGCTGGAGAGACGGCCGATCGGCTGCAGATCCTGCAGCCGTTGCAGCGCGAGATCCCGATGGATTGAAGCTCCCGGCTCAAAACGCGCGTTGGTCGCGTGGTTCATGAGCGCATCCCCCGGCTTGCAAGGACAAGGTCTGCGCCTTTCTCGGCGATGCAATAGGTTGCAGCCATCGTATTGCCTGAGACAATGGTTGGCATGATCGATGCGTCGATCACGCGCAGGCCCTCCACCCCATGGACGCCAAGGGTCGACGGATCGACGACTGCCTCCGCTCCGCGGCCCATGCGGCAGGTGCCGACCGGATGATAGAGCGTGCCGCAGGTCTGTCTGATGTAGGCTTCCAATCCGCCGTCACTGTCGATGTCCGCCCCGGGTGTGACTTCGTGGTCGAGATGCGGCAGAAATGCATGCTGGCCTATGATCGTCCGGGCGATCTTCATTCCTCGCCTCAGGGCATCCATCGAGGAAGCGCCACGGAAGAAATTATAGACGATCGACGGCGGCGTTCGTGGATTGGCGTCCGCAAGCCGCAAGCGACCGACGCTTCCCGGGCGCAACTCGCAGACGTGCATGAGAAAGCCGTGCCCGAGCATCGAGCCGGCGTTCTGTGCATTGCCGACGGATGTACAGAAAAACAATTGTATGTCAGGACGCCCGCCTTCCGGCTTCGTCGCCACGAACGCACCGCCTTCACCTGTCGTCGAGGCAAACAGGCCGCGCCTTCGAATGACCCAGTCGAAGACGTGCAGGACGTTGCGCGGCAGTGCCTTCCAGGAGATCCCGTAGGGCGCCGTGGTCTTCGCCTTGTATTCCAGTGTGACGTCGATGTGATCCTGAAGATTGGCGCCAACGCCTGGTAGTGCGTGACGGACTTCGATGCCGTGCCTGGACAATTCCGCGGGATCGCCGATCCCGGACAGCATCAGGATCTGCGGCGAGATGAAGGCGCCAGCCGAGAGGATGACTTCCCGCGCCGTGCGGACTTGGCTTTTGCCGTCTTGCCCATCCATCACGACGCCGGTCACCCTCTTGCCCTCCAGCAGCACGCGGGTGACGCGGCGGCCGGAAAGGATAGTGAGATTGGGCCTCTGCCGCACCGGATCGAGATAGGCGCGCTCGGCGCTCATCCGCTCGCCGCCTTTCTGGGTAAACCAGTAGTAGCCGAAGCCGTCCTGTCGGGCGCCGTTGAAATCCGCATTGTAGGAGTAGCCAGCCTGTTTGGCCGCTTCGAGGAAGACGTCGCACATCGGGTTGACGGAGCGCAGCGGGGCAATGTTTAAGGGGCCATTGGTGCCGTGGAAGCCGGGATCGATCTGTCCGGACACCGGACGTCCGCCGAGCATCAGGCCGGGTGTTGTCTCCGGATCGTTGAGGATCTCGAAGGTCTCCGCCCGCTTGAAATAGGGGAGAAGCTCGTCATATCCCCAGCCTTCGTTGCCAAGGTCTCGCCAGTGGTCGAAGTCCTCGCGCTGGCCCCTGATGTAGATCATGCCGTTGACGGTGGTACTGCCACCGGTCGAGCGGCCGCGGGGAAGCGCAATGCGTCGTCCCTGCAACCCCGGCTCGGGTTCGGTTTCGTACCAGGACATGAATTTCGGGCCGCCGAGAAAGGCGATGGCCGGCATCATGAACGAGATCATGCCGAGCGGGATGCGCACGATCGCCTTTTTCGAATTGCGATCGCGGCCGGGCTCGATCATCGCCACGCGGCAGGACGGATCGGCCGATAGCCGGTTGGCGAGAACGCAACCGGCCGCGCCGCCTCCAACGATGATGTAATCGAATTCGTCCATGAAGATTGTCGGATTCCGAGGAGTTGCGGTTTAGATGTCCTGGTTCTGGGGCAGGATGACGAGGTCGCGGATGGTGACGTTCGGTGGCCGCGTCAGCATGAAATGCACCGCGTCGGCCACGTCCTCCGAGCGAATTCCTTCCCTCGTCGCCACCTTGGCGTCGATCGACGCCTGATCGCTGTAGCCCCACAGCTCGTTAAGAACGACGCCGGGTGAAATCTCGCCAACCCTGACACCGAAAGGAGCTGCCTGTCTGCGAACGCCGTGGACGAAGGACTGAACCGCATGTTTTGTTGCGCTATAGACCGGTTCCCAATGCAAGGCTTGATGGCCGGAAATCGAGGACGTGACGATGATGTCTCCCTCGCCGCGCTCGGACATACCAAGAAGGGCGGCGCGAACGCTGCGAAAGACGCTGCTGACGTTGAGCGAAATCATCTGGTCCCAGTCGGCCGGGTCGTTCTCGATGATGTCGCCCGGCACATAGATCCCGGCATTGGCCAGAAGAATATCGATACGGCCATGGCGTTCCAACGTCTCGGCGATCATCCTGTCCGTGTCGCCAGCCTTTGCCAGGTCGACGGCAATGAAGCTTGCCCGGTCCTTCCCCAGTTCGGCGACAAGCGCCTCCAACCTCTCGGCAGAGCGGGCCGCAAGGACGACGGTCGCGCCCTCGCTCACAAGCATTTTTGCAAGCGCCCGGCCGATGCCGGAACTGGCGCCGGTTACCAGCGCCACCTTGCCGCTCAAGCTCTCTCCCATATCGTCCTCCAACGATTGCATTCCGGATGCTTCAAAGTGTCTGCGTTTGCGCCTGATCGACGGCTGCGATGACGCCCCGGAGCTCGGCCAGGCCCTTCAGGCGACCGATGCATGAATAGCCGGGATTGACCTTCTTGGTCTGGTCGTCGATCAGCAGGTGTCCATGGTCCGGGCGCATCGGGATGACGCTGTCGGCCCGGCCCTCGGCAACACGCCGCCGCTCTTCCTTCCGCAGGACGGAGATCAGCGACACCATGTTCACATCCCCGGCCAGATGCTCGGATTCGATGAAAGAGCCGTCCGGTTCCTTTATGACGTTGCGCAGATGAGCGAAATGTATGCGGTCTGCGAAGCGCTGCGCCATCGCCACCACATCGTTGCCCTGGCGCGATCCATAGGAGCCGGCGCAGAGCGTGATGCCGTTGGCGCGATCGTCGACCGCGCTGAGGATCGTCTCCACATCACCCGCTTTCGAGACCACCCGCGGCAGGCCAAAGAGCGAGAAAGGTGGATCGTCGGGGTGGATTGCCAGCTGGACGCGGTTTTCGGCTGCGACCGGGACGACTTCCTTCAGGAACTCCACGAGATTTTCCCGCATGTCACCATCGGAAATCTCGTCGAAGGCGGCGATATGGCCGCGGATCGTTTCCCGTGTGTGGCTGTCCTCGCCGCCCGGGAGCCCGGCAATGATGGTGCTCTCGAGCGTCAATATCTGCTCTTCGCTCATGCCCTCGAGGCGCTTGCGAGCCGCCTCGATCAGGACAGCATCATAGCTGTCTTCGGCAGCGCGACGTTTCAGCACGAACAGGTCGTAAGCGGCAAAATCGATCATATCGAACCGTAGAGCGAAACCGCCTGCCTGCGTCGGATAGAGCAGATTGGTGCGTGTCCAATCGACGACGGGCATGAAGTTATAGCAGACGACGGGCACTCCTCCCTTGCCGAGATTGGCAAGGCTGACCTTCCAGGCATCGACATAGCTCCGCCATTGTCCGTTGCGCAGCTTGATCGCCGAATGCATCGGGATGGATTCACAGACCGACCAGATCATGCCCGCTTTCTTCACCAGCGCCATGCGCTCGGCGACGTCCTCCGGCGTCCAGGCGCGGCCATCATAGATGTGGTGCAGGGCGGTTACGACGCCATGTGCGCCTGCCTGTCGGGCATGTGAAAGGGTGACCGGATCCTGCGGTCCAAACCAACGCCAGCTTTCCAGCATAATAATCAACTCCTGACGATAATGTTGGGCAATTAAGCGCAGACCGCGGATAAAGGCAAGGTTGGACCGCATATTGTCAAATTAAGTCCAACATATTAAGCCTAGGTGGAATCCCGACGCCGGATCGCGGCGTGGCAACTAGGAACTGCTCCGCATGGAGGAAGGTAACAAGGCTTCGGCCGTCGATGACGTCGTCCGGCAGATAAGGGCGCTCATCCGCGAACGTGGGATGGGCATCGGCGATGTGCTGCCAAGCGAAGCCGAACTTGCCGTCATGTTCGATTCCAGCCGGAACACGGTGCGCGAGGCGTTTCGCACGCTCAAGGCCTACGGCGTTGCCGAATCGCGCCAGAAGGTCGGGGCGGTGCTGACCGGTCAGCACGAAAATGCCATGCGTGACCTGTTCTCCTTTGCCATGGAGATTTCGGTCGATGCCTTTCTTGATATTCAGGGCTATCGCCGGCTGACCGAGATGAACCTGTTCGATCTGTTGATGGAGCGTGCGTCTGAAAAGATGTTTGCGCAGATGGAATTGGTCAACGATGCGATCATTGCTGCTGAAAGCCCCGAGCAGGCGTCCGAGCTCGATTTTCAGTTTCACAAGCTTCTGGTCGACGCCGCAGGCAACCGCACCCTGTCGGCGACCTACGGCATGCTCAAACCGGTCATCCAGCGCCTGATGATGGCGGGCAAGTCCCAGCGCCCGACGCTCGAGACGGTGGCGATCGAACATTATGCCATCGTCCAGGCGCTGCGATCCCGCGACCGGATCGCTTTTTCCTATCATATGGACCGCCATCTCGATGCCGGGTTGAAATTCATTCCGGATGCGTCGCGCGTTGCGGCGTCGGCAAGCGTAGTGACCAAAGAGGGAGGCGAATGATGGGGGAGTTTGACCGCAAAGTTGCAGTGGTAACGGGGACAACGGGTATCGGCCGGGCGGTAGCACTTCATCTTGCCCGCGAGGGAGCCTCCGTCGCCTCGCTGGGCATTGATCCGGCAGCCAACCGGGAGCTCACCGGGCTGGCGTCGGCCGAGAATCTGTCCCTCATCGTCCTTCAGGCCGATGTATCGGTGCCCGAGAATGTACGCGATGCGGTGGATGAGGCGGTGGCTGCCTTCGGCGGCATCGACATAATTGTCAATTCCGCGGCGATCCATCCCTATGGCAACGCAACCACTACGCCGTTCGATCTGTTCATGCGCTGCATGGCCGTCAATGTCGGGTCGATTCATCTGACGGCGGAATTTGGCGTGCCGCAAATGCGCAAGCGCGGCGGCGGCGTCATCATCAATATTTCAAGTGTACAGGGCCACGCCTGCCAGCCCGGGGTCTCTGCCTATGTCGCATCGAAAGGCGCGATCCATGCGCTCACCCGCGCCATGGCCATCGATTTCGCCCCCGACCGCATCCGCGTTGTCTCGATCAGCCCAGGCTCGGTGCGCACCCCGATCCTCGAACTTGCGGCGCGGACTTTCGAAGGGCCGGATGCCGACATCGACGACGTGTTCCGCCGCTTCGGTGAAGCGCACCCGCTCGGGCGCATCGGCGAGCCGGAGGAAGTGGCAGCACTTGCGGGCTTTCTTGTCTCCGACAAGGCGGCTTTCATAACAGGCTCGGACCATCGCATCGACGGGGGCCTGACAGCCGCTCTCGGCGTCCGCTGAGGCTTGAAATCGAGGAGAGAGATTGTGGCGACCCAAATGAAGCGCAGCGATATCAACAGGATCATCCGCGAAGGCGAGGCATTCATGCGCTCGCACGGCTATGTCCTGCCGCCTTTTTCCCGGATGTCGCCGGTCGAGATGACTGAACGCAGACAGGAAATAGCCAACATTACCGGCGCAGGTCTGGGGTGGGACATCACCGATTTCGGGCTCGGCGACTTCGAAAAGACCGGTCTGTTCCTGTTCACGACGCGAAACGGCCGGATCGAGGATCTGAAGCAGGGACGCGGCATGCTCTATGCCGAAAAGGCGATGATTTCGCGCAAGGACCAGCTGACGCCGATGCACAAGCATGTGTTCAAGACGGAAGACATCATCAATCGCGGCGGCGGAACCCTGGTGCTTGAGCTCTTCGGGGATACGGATGGCATCTGTGATCGCGACAAGGGAACGACGGTCGCGTGCGACGGAATACTGAGGACGATTGCGCCAGGTGAAAAGTTGAGCCTGGTGCCTGGCGAAAGCGTAACCCTCGTGCCGGGCGACTGGCACGGCTTCTGGGCCGAGGGTGGCGACGTCTTCGTCGCCGAGGTCTCGACGGTCAACGACGACAACACGGACAACTATTTCGAAAATCCCGCTGTTTCCCGCTTTTCCGGCATCGAGGAGGACGAGGCCCCGGTCCATCTGCTCGTTTCGGACTACGGCCCCTGGCTCCGGTAACGCTTTCGCGCAGGACGAGCTCAGTCGGCGTCGCAAGGCCACGAAGAGGGCACCGACAAGCCGCTCGGTAGCTTTGTCGAGGCATCGCCGCAAGTAAGATCGACTTGTGCTTGCTGCAGGCCCTTGGCTGCAGAGAGATCGAGCCCCTGTATCTTGGTCAAATACATGAACGCGCCGTCGAATGCGATCGGGCCATCGAATATCGAGCCGGTCAGGTCGGCGCGAGACAGGTTTGCCAGCGTAAAGCGGGTGCCGGTCAGGACCGCCTTTTGAAAATTGGCACGGCCAAGTTCGGCCTTTTGGAAGTCGACTCCTGTCAGCTTGGCGCCGCTGAAATTGGCGCGCTGCAGTTCTGCGTTGGCGAAAGTGGCGCCATCGGCCGAAACGTTCGAAAAGCCGCTCCGATAGGCTTCAATCCTGGCGAAGTTGGCCTTCTGAGCCTTGGCGCCGGTAAACCAGGCGCGGACGAGATTGGCCTTTTCGAGGTTGGCGCCGCTCATATTTGTATTGCTGAGATCAGTTGACGACAAATCCGCGCCGGAAAGATTTGCACCTTGAAAATCGTTGCCGCCCAGCATCAGGTTGCCCTTGCTGCATTCGCTCCAGTCCAGCCCCGGCGCAGGTGTGTTACTGCAATCCGCCGCGAGCGCCGGAACCGTGACTACCGGCAACGCCAGAACAAAAGTCATGAGCGCCAGGCTTGCCAGTGTGAATTCACGTCTTGGGAATTGATCAATTGACGCGATCGGCTTCTTCAAAGGCATAGTCATTATCTCTCCACAGCGACCATCGACAGCTTCAACATTCTATATAGTGTGCATAGCAATAAAAAAATGTCGGTCGAGGCGAATGTTGGCAAGCCACATGTTACGAGCCACATGTTAAATGTCGATCCACCCTGTCCGGGATCAAAGAGCGAAGACCATGATGACACTCACTGAAGAAGGAAGTCGCGTGCTCAAGGGCATCGCGCAGCGCTATGGCGTCAGCCAGGGTGCGGTGGAGCATCTGTTGATGGCGGTCATTGCCGGCCAGACGACGCAAGCGCAATTCAACCACCCCGACCTTGGCGGCATGGGACAATGGTCTGAGGGCGGGATGATCATGGTCGGCGACATGTTCAACAACGGGTTGAAGGCAACGGTCGCGAATTTATGCTCGGAACTGGCCTCACTTGCGCGCAATGCGAATTTAACGGCACCCGTGTCGTCGCATCAATCCCAATACCAAGGCAGCGGGACCAGCCTCTTCGTACCCAACGCATTTTCGTCAGGAAACTGGTGGCCGGAGGAGTTGGGATACGCTGCTTCAACAGGCGCCCAGAACGACCTTCGCTATGCGTTCTTTCCCGCAAGCTGCAGGCTGGCAATTCGGCTGGGTGACACGACCACGGTCTACGATACCAGGGATCATCAAATCGGTGGCTTTTCGCAACAACAGGGTGGCGATCAGTCCTTGACCTTTACCTCCCAGTACGGCCTGGTGCGACTATCCGATCTCGACGTGATTTCGCCAGTCACTCCCAAAGTGGACGATCACCACGAAGCTTCGGCATCGCCAACTCCGCCTGCACCGGTTCCCTCCGAGCCGCAGCAGAAAATCTTGGGCTCCGATACGCCGAGCGAGCCGCAGGTTTCGACCGAGGTCGACATCTTCGACAAGATTGAGCGGCTGGCTGGTCTTCACTCGCGAGGCATCCTGACGGACCAGGAATTCGAGGCGAAGAAAAAGGAACTTCTCGCCCGGATTTGAATTGTCATGCCCGGCCGGACAATGAGTACGTTGTTCGGCGGGGCACTATTGCCAGCGGTCATTCCGCTGCCTGATAGGTGCCAGATTGCAAGGCCGATGTCCTGGGTCCAAGGGCGGACAGCAAGGTAACGGCTGCCGCCAGCAACGCGACGAAAGCGATCCCGGTGACGTAGGGGTCCCAGCCAAAACTTGGCGCGGCTGCAAAGATTGCGGATGCGGCTGCAAGAACGATACCGCCGCCGATCTGGAAGGAGGCGAACAGCAGCCCGGATGCCAGCCCCGACTTGTCGCCTTCGACATCGGAAAGTGCTGCAACTTGAACCGACGGATAGGTCATGGCGTAGCCGATACCAAGCGGGATCTGGGAGAATGCCACGAGCAGGATCGGGTTGATGTGCCCGACCGCGGATACCCAGAAGACATAGCTTGCCGCCTGCAACGCGACACCAAAGGTCATCAGTCCGGTCGTGCCACGGTTCTGGGCGACCGAGGCGAACCGCGGTGCGAGAAACATGACGCAGACGCCCCCGAACGCAAAGCAGAAGCCGGTAACGAAAGCCGACCATCCAAGGACGTTCTGGTAGTAGAGTGTCGCGATGAACTGGAATCCGACATAGACGCCCTGGAACAGTGCGGCAATGGCGTTGGCGTGACGAAGCTTCGCGCGGCGGAAGATTGATAGCGGCACCATCGGGTCCTCATGGTGCGCTTCGACAACGAGGAAAAACAAGATCAGCACGAGCGACGCGGCAAGAGACCCCCACGTCGGCAGCGCCGACCAGCCGGAGGCGGCGGCATTGGTGATGCCGAACACGAAGAGCAGCAGGCCGGGGGTTATCGTCAACGCGCCGGCCCAGTCGAAGCGGGGGCGCGGTCCAGTCTGCCGCTGATCGGCAGGCAGCACGAAGGGCGCGATCGCGAGCGCGATGATGGCGACCGGCGCGCCCATGACCAATGTCGCCCGCCAGCTGAAGATGGTCGCGGCGCCGCCTAGCACCATCCCCAGTACGAAGCCGGTGGCGCCGGTCGAGGCGAAGATACCGAGCGCCTTCGCCCGTTGCGTCCCTTCGCCGAACACCTGCAGCAGCAAGGCCAGCGCTGCCGGCGCTGTGAAGGCAGCGGCGATACCCTTGATGAGACGCGCAGCAACAAGAGTTTCGCCGCTGTTGACGAAACCGCCGGCGATGCTGGCGCCGGCAAAGACGGCCAGCGACCAGAGAAAGACGCGGCGGCGACCGAAAACGTCGGCAACGCGTCCGCCGAGCAGCAGAAAACCGCCATAACCAAGCACATAGGCGCTGACCGCCCATTGCAGCGATGTCGCCTTGATGCCGAGCTCGGCTTGAATGGCGGGCAGGGCGACGCCGATCGTCGAAACATCCATGGCGTCGAGGAAATTGGCGGCGCAGAGCAACAGCAACGCCAGCCCGGCTCCGCTTTGGGTTTTGGAAATTGTCATTGACTACGGTTCCTTCCATGATGCCGCCGTCGCGAAACAACCGCTTGCGGCCGAGGAACGAGAAAATGTACATCTTCCATACCTATTGCAAATTGATAGTAGCTATGTCAGGTATTGCTGGCGATGATGAATGATGCGACCCTTCGAAAAATCGATCTGAACCTCCTGCTGGCCTTTTCAGTGCTGATGCAGGAACGAAACGTCAGCCGGGCGGCCGAGCGCCTGCTGCTGGGACAGCCTGGCCTGTCGGCCGCCTTGAAGCGGCTGCGCGAGACGCTTGGCGATGAGTTGTTCGTCAGGGTGGGGCGCGGCCTGCAGCCGACGGCTCGGGCGCTTGCCATTGCGCCGGCGATCGAGGACGCCCTTTCGGGCATCGAGCGCGCCATTCGTCCGCCCGCCGCCTTCGACCCGGCGAACTGGGAAGGAGAATTCCGGATCGGCATGTGCGACAACCTGGAATCTGCATTCTTCGGCCCGCTAGCTGCGCGGCTGCGTGCGGAGGCGCCAGGAGCGCGGCTGATTGGCGTTGCATCGGATAAGCGCGAGGCACCGCGGATGCTGGACGACGGCGTCTATGATTTCAGCGTCGCGGTGCACGAAGAGCCAGCCTCGTGGCACATCCGCAAACCATTGTTCAATCAGGCTTCGGTGTGCATCTACGACCCGGAGCAGCTGAAGGTAAAAGGGCCGCTGAGCCTCGAGGATTTCGCAGCGGCTGCGCATGTCACGGTGTCTTTCGAGGGTAACAGTTCCAGCAATGTCGATGTCGCGCTCGGCCAAAGGGGCACTCGCCGCCGCGTCGTCGCGACAGTGCCCCGTTTTTCTGCCTTGCCGATGGCGTTGCGGGCAATGCCTGCGGTCGCGACCATTCCGGAATCCATCGCCCGTTGCATGGCGGCGCTCCACGGCTTCGCCGTTTCCGAACCACCCGTCGCACTGCCGACCGACCCGGTCACGATGCTATATCGGCGCGTGGACCAGACGGATGGCCGCGCGGTGTGGTTCCGGAGGCTTTTTGTCGAAGTGGTCGCGGTGGCGCTGGAAGCATCCGGCTGCCGGACGGGTATTTCACAGGCAGCCTGAACCGCATCCGTCTTTTCAAATCAGCCCTTGCCGCGCCCCGGCGCAATGAAGGCTGCGATTGTCGCCTCGTCGTGGCCGGCCTCGGAGAGGAAGCGTTTAGCGAATTCGCTGGCGGGAGCCCGCAACGCATCGTTTGGACGGATCATGTGAAAGGCAACGTGAAAATCGACGGTCCGGTCGCAGACTACCACCAGGCGCCCGTCCTCCAATGCTGCGTCGCTGAGCGGCGGACGTGCGAGGGCAATGCCGAGGCCCTGGACACAGGCTTCGATGACCAGATTATAGTCCTCGAAACGTCGATCTTGTCCGCGCGGCACATAGTCGAGGCCCTCAGGAGCAAGCCAGCGCCGCCAGCCCTCGATATTGGAATCGTGCAGGATCGGCAGCTCGAGCAGCGATGGGGCATCCGAGCGCTGCTTGAGCCGCGCGGCCAAAGCAGGCGAGGCGATCGGAAAGGACTTCTCACGCCATAACTGCAGGCCGCGTACACCGGCCCAGGGACCCTTGCCGCAACGAATGGCAAGATCCGTTCCCTCACCGAAATCCGCAAGGCGATGTTCGAGCACGAGCTCGAGATGAATATCGGCGCCTTCAAGCCGCTGCAACCGCTGAAAAAGCCAGAGAGACGCGACGGACGGCGTGACGGACAGCCGGACGACCGACTTGCTGCGTTGGGGCGACCAACGCTCGCCGCTGTTTCCGAGAAGCGCCAGTGCCTCCTCGGCGCGGGCGAAAAAGCGCATGCCCTCTGGCGTCAGGGTGACACCGCGCGCCTCGCGCTCAAACAAGCGGACACCCATCCAGCGTTCGAGGCGGGAAACCTGTCGAGATACCGCGCCGTGGGTGATGCCGCTTTCTTCGGCTGCCGCGGAAAACGACCCGAGCCTGGCGGCGCGCGCAAATGCTTCGAGCGTGTCGAGAGGCGGCAGAATGGTGGAGCTGTGAACCATGGACACATATGATCATCGATTGCGGTGCTTTTCAAGCATAGCATGAAAGACTATCTGATCTCAGCAGAATCGCTTGGGAGGCGGGAATGAGTGTAGTGGCGAATGAACTGACAATCGCAAAACAGAAACCTGGTTTCGACCTTGTGGCCTTCGCAGCGATCCTGGTGACGATCGCCTCCTGGGCATCGTCATTCGTCGTCATCCGCGTTTGCCTCGGCCCGCTGACGCCGATCGAACTGGCGACGGCACGCTATGTGGCAGCCGGCCTCATCGCCCTGATCTATCTTCTGGCAATACGGACCATGCCGCCCACGCGCGATTTCATCCGTCTGTCGATTGCGGCGGTTCTGTTCATTGCGGCCTATGCGGTTCTCCTGAATACGGGTGAACAGACCGTGCCGGCCGGGCCGGCCAGTTTCATCATTAACACCATGCCGGTCTTCACAGCCCTGATTGCTACTTTTGCGCTCAGCGAGCGCTTCGGTCGCTGGGGCTGGGTTGGTACCGCCATCTCGTTTGCAGGCGTGGCGTTGATTGCGGCGTCCACGGATGATGGCTTCCAGCTAAACACGAACGCCATCCTTATTCTTGGCGCGGCCATGTGCGCGGCGATTGCCAGCATCCTCCAGAAACCGCTGCTTGGCCGATTGCCCGCACTCACGGTAACGGCTTGGATCTTGTTGATCGGCTCCATTCCGCTACTCCCCGCCGTGCCCGCGACGATCCAGGCCCTGGCTGTTGCGCCAGCTGAAGTGAACTGGAGTGTCGCCTATCTCGTCGTGTTCCCGACTGCGATCGGCTATGTCACCTGGGCCATTGCCCTCAAGCGCCTTGCCGCCGCCAGAGCGGCAAATTTTCTCTACGGCGTCCCGCCAACGGCGACGCTGATCGGGTTCGTCTGGCTCGGCGAAACGCCGACGGCGATTGGCGCCATAGGCGGCGCCATGGCAATCCTCGGCGTGCTGGTGGTCAACGTCATGCGAAAGAAATAGCATCGACAGCGCCTGCCGAAAAATCGAGTTATCGGGGCGGTGCTTGTCTCTTCGGACCGTTTCTGGTTACGTGGTCGCAAGGCGGCGGGGTCGACGAACGCAGATGGCGCTGGAACCGGACGAACCAGAGAAAATCGATGCGACCTTTCGCAATGGGTCGTTGACCGCTGTCGGGATCATCCTTGGTTTCTCGCTAAGTTTCATCAATCGCTGGGTTTCCAATCCGAACGACTGGAGCCGCATCGACATTCTGCCGATGATACTGATGGTGCTGGGAATTGCGATACAGGTGAAGGTCTTTTCCGACCTGCTTGCCCGGGATTCGCTGCTAGCCGCCAAATACGACCGGGCGCGTCGCATGTTCATGGTGGGATTTCTCATCGTGGCCGTCGGGATAGCAATTGCGCTGGTAAACGATATCCTCGGGATAAGCAGCCAGGCGATGCTCGGCTGAGCTCATTTGTATCGCAATGTATCCTGATGTCCGGGAGCTACACTTCCATTCAATTGGCATCGATCGCGACACATCCCGTATACATGCGGGTCATCTCTTTATGACGGAATTCAACTCAGCTGGAGAGAGATCAATGTCCGAAGAAATCAATCATCACCGCCGCCGCTTTTTCGGAGCTGCCGCCCTCACCATCGCCGCTGCCCAGTTCGGCACGGTGACGTTGGCCAAAGCGCAGTCCAGTAATGGGACGATCGCTGATGTACCGGCAATCAAGCCCGGCACGCATACATCGTTTTCCTCCATCAAGCAGGTAGATGCCGGCGTACTCAGTATCGGATATGCCGAAGTAGGGCCTGCCGATGGTCCCGTCGTCATTCTCTTGCATGGCTGGCCCTACGACATTTACAGCTTCGTCGATGTTGCGCCCCTGCTTGCCTCGAAGGGCTTCCGGGTGATCATACCCTATCTGCGCGGCTATGGGACAACACGCTTTCTGTCGAGCGAAACGCCCCGCAACGGCCAGCAGGCGGCAGTCGCCTCCGATGTCGTCGCCCTGATGGACGCACTGAAGATCGACACAGCGGTCCTTGCCGGCTTTGATTGGGGTGCAAGGACTGCCTTGATCATAGCGGCGCTGTGGCCACAACGCTGCAAGGCGCTGGTGTCTGTGAGTGGCTACCTATTGACCAATCTCGAAGCCAGCAAGAAGCCGCTGCCGCCGAAGGCAGAGCGTGATTGGTGGTACCAATTCTATTTCGCGACGGATCGCGGCCGGGCCGGCTACGAGGCAAACCGGCATGATTTCAACAAGCTGATCTGGCAGACTGCTTCGCCGAAATGGAACTTCGACGATGCAACGTTCGATCGCAGTGCATCGGCATTCGACAATCCGGATCACGTCGATGTCGTAATCCATAATTATCGTTGGCGGCTGAGCCTGGCCAAGGGTGACGCGCAATATGACGAGCTGGAAAATCGGCTGGCAAAGGCACCGGTGGTCGCTGTGCCGACGATCACGCTTGAAGGCGACGCCAACGGGGCTCCGCACCTGGATCCCGCATCCTATCGCAACAAGTTCTCGGGCAAATATGAGCACCGAACCATCACAGGCGGCATCGGTCACAACCTGCCGCAGGAAGCGCCGCAGGCCTTTGCCCAGGCGATCGTGGATATCGCCGCGTCCTGATCGTCTGGCGTAGCGACTGGTTATCCCGGTTCTTCGCGATCGGGATAACAGTCCGGGCATTGAATGGAAAGGAATACCATCATGGGATCGTTTAGCGTCTGGCACTGGCTGATCGTCCTTGCCATCCTCCTGCTGCTGTTTGGCCGTGGGAAAATTCCCGAACTGATGGGCGACGTCGCCAAGGGGATAAAGAACTTCAAGACCGGAATGGCGGAGGCAGACAGCGGTGCAGTGTCGCCACCCGCCGATCGCCATACCGAAGAGAAGCCCTGATCGTTGCAAGATGGCCTTGCCTGTCGCCTGGAAATTGCTGGTAAGCTGTCCATGACATGAACCGAGAGTAGCCGCCGATGGATCACATCGATCACGTTCTTATCGTCGATGACGATCGCGAAATTCGAGAGCTGGTTTCAACCTACCTGAAGAAAAATGGCCTGCGCGCCACCGCCGTGGCCGATGGCCGGCATATGCGGTCGTTCCTGGAGACTGACTCGGTCGATCTCGTCGTCCTCGACGTGATGATGCCGGGCGACGACGGTCTGGTTCTATGTCGCGAACTGAGAGCCGGCAAACATAAATTGACGCCGATCCTCATGCTGACGGCGCGGAGCGACGAGACCGATCGCATCGTCGGGCTCGAAATGGGAGCGGATGACTATCTGGCGAAACCCTTTGCCGCGCGCGAACTGCTTGCCCGTATAAAGGCCGTTCTGCGCCGGACGAGAATGCTTCCGCCCAACCTGCAGGTGTCGGAGGTCGGTCAATTGCTGACCTTCGGCGCCTGGCAGCTCGATACGACGGGTCGACATCTCATCGACCGTGATGGCACGGCGATTGCCCTTAGCGGTGCCGAATATCGCCTGCTGCGGGTCTTCGTCGATCATCCGCAGCGCGTCCTCAACCGGGATCAGCTCCTGAACCTGACGCAGGGCCGCGAGGCCGAGCTTTTCGACCGTTCCATCGATCTGCTGGTCAGCCGGCTGCGCCAGCGTCTTGGCGACGATGCGCGGGAGCCGGCCTACATCAAGACCGTTCGCAGCGAAGGGTATGTCCTGGCGATGCCTGTCGAAATCTCCGAGATGCGCCGATGAGCGCCGTCGAAGTATCCGGGCCCTTCCGGCCTTGGCCCCGCACTTTGGGATCGAGGCTGTTCCTCATACTGCTTGCCGGGTTGATGCTGGCGCAGGGGCTGACTTTCAGTGCCCAGTTCATGGAGCGCTACATGTCGGCGAAGGCGATCATGCTCAACACGCTGGAAAGCGATGTCGCAACCTCGGTCGCCATTCTCGATCGTTTGCCGGCATCGGAGCGGGGCGCCTGGATTGAGCGTCTCGACCGGGGAACCTATCGCTATCAGCTCGGCCCCGGCCTTCCCGGTATCGACACCTTGACGGCGCAGGGCGCCGGGATTGCTGGCAAGATCCGCCAAGCCGTCGATCCTCGCTTCCCGATAAGGTTCCAGTCGATACCCGCCGACGGCAAGCGCCTTCAGGCGCACCTGACCTTGAGCGATAGCAATCCGCTGACGATCGACGTAAATCCCGCGCCGATCATGCCCGTCGCGCAGTGGCTTCCCTATGTCCTTGCCGCGCAGCTGATCCTGCTTGTTCTCTGCACCTGGTTTGCGGTCCGACAAGTGATCCGCCCGCTCGTCAGCCTTGCCAATGCGGCGGATGCGCTCGATCCGAACAAGAAGACGCCACGGCTGAGCGAAACTGGGCCCAGCGAAGTCGCCTATGCCGCAAGGGCCTTCAACGCAATGCGGGATCGCATCTCCGCCTATCTCGAGGAGAGAGTGCAGATCCTCGCCGCGATCTCGCACGACCTTCAAACCCCGATCACCCGGATGAAACTTCGTGCCGAAATTGCCGAGGATTCCGTTGACAGGGACAAGCTGATTCAGGATCTGGCCGAGATCGAGCGTCTTGTCCATGAGGGTGTCGCCTACGCGCGCAGCGCCCACGGAAATATGGAGAAATCCTCTCGAATTGATATCGGCTCTTTCATCGAGAGCCTCGTCTATGACTACCAGGACGTCGGCAAGGCGGTGACGGTAACAGAAAAGATTGACGGAGCCATCATGACGCGGCCGCATGCGCTGCGCCGCATCCTCACCAACCTCATCGACAACGCGCTCAAATTCGGCGGAACCGCGGAAATAACAGTGCAAAGACAGCCCATTGGTACCGTCCTTATCGGGGTGCTCGATCGCGGCCCCGGCATTCCGGACGACCAGTTCGAAGCGGTGCTGCAACCCTTCTTCCGGCTTGAACAGTCGCGAAATCGTGGCACTGGTGGGACCGGGCTGGGATTGGCCATCGCGCATCAGCTGGCGCTGGCGATCGACGGCTCGCTTAAACTGCGCAATCGCGAGGGCGGTGGGCTCTTGGCGGAAATCTCCATCGGTTGACAGGTTGTTGTATCCAATTGTAGCGGGCGGCGAATATTTGACACTTCGTTACACTTCCAGCCAATTGCGACAGATCCGGGATACGTCTTAATCGCTTTATGCGGTCAATGATTGATGAGCAGTCATTGCGCTTTCGCGCCTTAGACCAGACACAGGAATTCACGTCATGACCCAGATCGAAAAGGTACTGTACACTGCCAAGACCCACACGACAGGCGGCCGGGAAGGCGCGTCGCGCAGCTCCGACGGCCGTCTCGATATCAAGCTTTCGTCGCACGGAAGTTCAGGCAGTGGCACCAATCCCGAACAGCTGTTCGCTGCCGGCTGGTCGGCCTGCTTCGAAGGTGCGATGGGGCTTGCGGCCCGCAAGATGAAGATCACCCTTCCTGAAGACGCGACAATCGACGCCGAGGTGGATCTGGCCCTGGTCGACGGCGCCTACTTCCTACAGGCCCGGCTCAACATAAATTTGCCGGGTATCGAGCGGGAAACGGCCCAGGCTCTGGCAGACGCCGCGCACCAGACATGCCCCTATTCGAAGGCGATACGTGGCAACGTCGATGTGGTGATCAACGTGATCTAGGTCGGGTCGGCCTGCTAAAATGTTGGTCGCGCCGTTATGGAAGTTGCGGGCAGGGCCGCCTATATTGACCGCAAAGGAGAACATCCAATGACTGAAGAACGTGCAATCCTTGCCGGTGGCTGCTTCTGGGGCATGCAGGATCTCATTCGTCGCTATGACGGCGTGATCTCGACGCGCGTCGGCTATAGCGGCGGTGATGTGGCGAATGCCACCTACCGCAATCACGGAACCCATGCCGAGGCGATCGAGATCGTCTTCGATCCCGCCAGGATCAGCTATCGGCGAATTCTCGAGTTCTTTTTCCAGATCCACGATCCGACGACGCGAAATCGCCAGGGCAACGATGTTGGCCTCAGCTATCGGTCGGCGATTTTCTATACGAGCCCCGAGCAGGAGCGCGTCGCCCGGGACACGATCGCCGATGTCGATGCGTCTGGTCTATGGCCCGGCAAGGTCGTGACCGAAGTTGCTTCGGCCGGTCCATTCTGGGAGGCGGAACCCGAACACCAGGATTATCTGGAACGCATTCCGAATGGCTATACCTGCCATTTCATAAGGCCGGGCTGGAAGCTTCCCGTTCGCGCAAACGCAGGCTGACCACCTGAAAACGACAGGGCTCGCGTTCAATCAGCATTGAGCGAACGCGAGCCCTGCACTGAAACCACGGTTGCGGCTCCGGCTGGATTATTTGTTGGTCATCAACCACATCTTGCCGGCCATCGTTATCTCGTGGGCATCGCCGTCGCCGTCGTTGGATGAATCACGCTTTTCAAGGAAGCCGAATTCCTTCAGCTCCTCAAGGGTTGTCGTGGTCAGGAATTTGATCTTCTGCGGTCGCTCCTTGAACCTGTCGCTTCTGGCGTAGGTCACTTCGGCGTTGAGATGCGTCCACTTCTTGGCCGGCTTTGGGAAGAGAGCGCCTTCCTTTGCCAGTTTCAATCCTCTGATCTGGGTTGGTGTGAGCGTGATCATGCTTTGTCCTTAGATGCGGTGGTGGAAGCCCGTCGAGGAGAAAGCCTCATTTGGAGCTGTTGCTGTGTTAGAGCTGTCATTAGCAGATCATTCCGGCAAAAGGTAATTGTCTTTGACGAAGTGTGACCGCAAGCTCGCAAGAGCTGCGAAAGTCTGCAATTAATACCCATTTAGTCCGCAATCCCCTGGAGGAGCTTCAATGTCCCGCCCGCCTTTGCCGCCTTTTGATCTGGAGAGCGCTGTTAAGAAGGTCCGACTGGCCGAAGACGGCTGGAACAGCCGGGACCCGTCCAAGGTGGCCCTGGCCTACACCGAGGACAGTCGCTGGAGAAATCGCGCCGAATTCGTTACCGGTCGGGCGGCGATAGAGGCCTTTCTCGCTCGCAAATGGGCCAAGGAGCTCGACTACCGGCTGATCAAGGAGCTCTGGGCATTCTCGGGCAATCGCATTGCCGTTCGTTTCGCCTATGAATACCACGATGACAGCGGCAACTGGTTCCGGGCCTATGGCAACGAGAATTGGGAGTTCGACGACGACGGGCTGATGCGGTATCGCCATGCCAGCATCAACGAACATCCGATCGACCCGGCCGACCGCAGGTATCACTGGCCGCTCGGCCGGCGCCCGGATGATCATCCCGGACTTAGCCATTTCGGCTTCTGAGGCCTGAAGCGGATTATCCGCCGTCTCTTGAATATAGATGGCTACAATAGGACGAATGCAATCGACCTGTTTGAAACCGGAATAGTGACCGAAGGCGCGCCATGCAGAGCTTCTCCGAAGAGACTCCCTATTCGCCGGCAGAGGACCGTGGTTCGTGGCCAATGCGAAAGCGAAGGATTCTCGATTGGCTGATGACCGAGACCCGGCAGCAACGGTTCATCGACAATATCCTCGTCGATATGTGCCAGAGGCTTGTTGACGACGGCGTGTCGGTCGCCCGGGCGACGCTCCATTTCAGCATCGACAACCCTCAATGGCGCGGCGCTCGCATGCTTTGGAAGCCAGGACTGCAGCAGGCTGATATGCAGACTTTCGACCACGGGCTGGAGGAAACGCCGCAATATCTGAATAGCCCCGTCAACGGTATCAGAAGCGGTTTGGACGAAATACGGCGGCACCTGGATGCACCGCTCGATAGCGGTCCTGAATATCCGCTGTTCGATGATCTGCGCGCCGACGGCCTGACCGACTATGTCGGCTGGCCGCTCGAGCATACGCTTGGCAAGCGTCATGTCGTCAGTTTCTCAAGCAAACGTCCGGGCGGCTTCACGGAGGATGAGATCGCCCTTTTCAGGGATCTGCTGCCGGCTCTGGCGCTTGTAAGCGAGGTCAGGCTGAAGAACCGCCTGGCGCGGACACTTCTCGAAACCTATGTCGGTCCGCATGCAAGCGAACAGATCCTGGCCGGTGCGACGACCAGAGGCAGCGGCGTAACCGTCGGCGCCGCGATCATGATCTGCGACCTCAGGGACTTCACGACCCTCTCGGATATCTGGCCGCGCGACGATGTCATCGGGCTCCTCAACGGCTACTTCGATGCCATGTCGGAGCCGATCGAAAGACATGGCGGCGAAATTCTCAAATTCATGGGCGATGGGCTGCTGGCGATCTTTCCCCTGAGCAATCCAAACGCATGCGCCGATCTTCTCCGGGCGATAGCCGAGGCTCAGGCTGCAATGATTGCGCTCAACGAAAACAACATCAAAAATGGTCGCAGTGTGCTTGGTTACGGCATCGGCGTTCATGTCGGCGACGTGATGTACGGCAATATCGGGTCGCGCAAGCGCCTGGACTTTACGGTGATCGGACCTGCGGTCAATATAGCCTCGAGACTGGAAAGCCTGACCAAGGAAATCAAGCGGCCGGTCCTGCTGTCGAAGGCATTTGTGGACCTGGCGGAGTGCCAAAGCGGGCTGGAAGGCCTTGGCCCCCAGCAACTTCGCGGTCTTGGCGAACCCATCGATGTCTTTGCATTCACCGGCATTTCGGCCGCGGAGCGCCCACGGCCGGACTGATTGGTGGGGTGCCTAAGCCGCTCTTGCCTGTTCAAAGATCCCATTGGGCAATCGCGAAGGAGAAGGCGGGGAGGAGCACTGTATCGCTGCTGCCGAGGCCGATAGGCCCGCTTTCCGGCAACCGATGGTCATAGAGCGAAAGGCTGGCTTTCCTTTGGTCGTAGCGGGAAAGCTCCACCTGTTGATCCGCGGGCGTGACGTTGGAAAGCAACAGCACCTCGGCGCCCGTGGAGTGCCGGGCTGCCAGGCCGACGATCCTTGCGGGGTGGGCCGACAGGCATTCCAGCCATTCGCAACCCGCAAGCGCCGCCAGAGCCTTGACGACATGAAAGAGCGCGCGCACGCCGCCTTCCGGCACCGGCTCGCCAGCGCCCGCAATCAGACCGAAAGGACCCGTCAATGCCGACAGCGTCAATCGCTCGAGGCCGGCGGGTGCGACGCGGGCCGCGTAGCCGAGCGCAAAGGCGGCACCAAACAACCCGTTGTGACGCGGATCCGTGTTCGCCATCGGTAACCGGGAGCCGTCCGGATTGTCCATCGTGCGGCTGCCATAGGGATTTTGCCGCATCGCGATGGTTGACGGGCCGATGCGATATGGCTTGTCGCCACAGATTGCCCGGGCCGAACGGGTGATGAAGGGCAGGGCCTCGAGCGTCTGCATGACGCTCAGATCGTCGGCCGCGTGCACGATCGGATTTGTGCAATGGGTGATGAAGTCGAGCGATGCGGAGGGGACGCGTTTGCGGTTCAGCTCGGTGAAATAGCTCAGCATGCCGCCGCCAAGCCTGATGTCGGGGAACGCCGCCCGTGCCGCGGCATAGACGTCGTAGAGTGGCGGGCATTCCGGCCAGACGCTGCCCGGTGGCGTCGATTGGCGGTCGACGGAGGGCGAAACGACGACGGCGCTCGGCCTCAATCCCACCTGGCGCGCCATCGCCGCAATCTCGTTCATCTCCTGCGCCAGCGGACGCAGGCAGGGAACGGCGATTTCGAGCGTTGAGGTGCCCTTATGCCCCGACGCGATTGCTGCAAAATCCGCAAGCGCGTCCGCGCCATGCCCGGCTATCGGATCGAAGTGAAACAGCAGCTCCTGAGCGCCGATATCGGCGATCCTCCAACGAACGGCAAGCACAGCCTTGGCCTCGTCAGGCGCGATGATCAGGCCGATGCCCGGCATCGTTCCGCGTTCCTTGCCGCGTGTCAGTCGAACGGGACCTTCACCGGTCGACGCAGAAGATGGAATGTCGGTCTTACGGCCATCGTGGATCGTCAGTGCAACCCGCTGCTTCACCGTTTCGCCGGCCGCAATCCGGTATGGCCAGGGCAGGGCCAACGGGCGGACATATGTCTTGTAGGAAGCATCAGACCAATTGCGCTGGTCTTCCATTTCAAAGGTATCGCCTTCCATCCGGCACTCAGCCGTCACGTCGAGCAGCACAGTGTGGGCGATAGCGCGCATTCCCTTGAAGGGCTGCCACGGATCGATCAGATCGGGCAGCTCCGTTAGCTCCAGCTTGCCGTCTACCTGCTCGATCGTGACATTCGTTCCGGCCACGCCGACAATCGGATGCAGGATACAGAAACCGCAGCGATTGGTCTCGAAACCACTTTGCGACAGGGCTTCGGCCTCGAACTTCAGCCGACCGCAAGCATCTGCCGAAATTCGCGCGGTGACGGTGAGATCGGTTCCGGCAGGGCCTGTACATAGCGCTCGGTAGCCGATGGCAAAGCCGCCCGCATGCTGCTCCACCGTCAGCCCTTCGAGCGTCGGGTCATATGTGCCCCAGTCCCGGTCGCGGACAAGGAAGGAGATGGCGCGCAGAACTTCGACGCCGTCATAGGCGATGGTGCGCAATTTGCCGCCGACAAGATCTGCCGTCAGCCGCCCGGCCCTTAGGCGAATGGGCGCAGCATCGGTCTTCCGTGTTCCGTAAAGGATAAAATTCCGATCCTCCGCATCCCCTCGTGCGGTCATCGGAGCAAGGCCCCGACATCGACGACCTGGCCGCTGACCGCACTCTGATAGGCTGCTTCGACCAGCGCGAACGTCTTCAGATTGTCGGCACCGGAGGTCGATGTCTCGCCGCCGGATTTCAGACGATCGATCCAATGCTGCTGGATGGCAAGGACGCTCTCCTGAATATTGTGCCATGGCCGCGATGCCCAGGGGAGCAGGGCCGGCGGTACGACGGTGACTTCGGTACCGTCGCCGCTTGTGACTTCGAGGCGATAGCCCTGCGACAGGCGGATCGTGCCGGCGCTCCCGTCGATCTCGACAAGCGTCTCGGGAAAGGGCTCGACCCCAAGCTTCGTCGCATAGCTGACGTCGACGATCGATGTTGCGCCGCTCTCGTGATCGAGCAGGATCGTGGCGACGTCTTCGCCCTTTATCTGAGGATTGATCCGTTTCGTGCGAGCCGTCAGCGTCCTGACGTCACCGAACAGGAAGCGGGCAATGTCCAGCGTATGGATGCCGAGATCCTCGACGATGAAGCGCTCGCCTTTGGCAAGATATGGCTGGCCGGAGAAAACGTCGTAGCCGGAACGAAAGGAGAAGCGGCCCCAGAACGGCGTGCCGATCGCGCCTTCCTCCAGTACTTTCTTCACTGCCTGTATCGGCGTCTGCCAGCGGAAATTCTCATGTACCATCAGCGGAATTCCGGCCGCATGGCACGCTGCGACCATCCCCTTGGCATCGGTGAGCGTCTTTGCAAACGGCTTCTGACAGATAGCGGGCACCTTGTGGCTTGCGGCCATCTCCACCAGCGCGCGATGGCTTTGGACAGTGGTTGCGATGTCGACGAAATCAAAGCCGCCATCGGCAAAGAGCGCTTGCGCATCACCGTAGCGCCTCGCGATGCCGAACTGGTCGCCGACGATCCTCAGCCGTTCCGGATCGCGATCACAAATCGCGACGATGCCGGCGTCCGCTACATCCTTCCAGGCATGCATCTGGTTGACCGCAAAGAAGCCGCAACCGATCAGTGCACCGCGTAGTTCCGCCATGTCTCAGCCTGCCTTTGCCATCTGCATGAGGGTCACCCGTTGCTGAAGGCGACGCTGCGCCTGGTCGACGACGACGGCGATGATGATGACTAGCCCCTTGATGACCATCTGCCAGAAGGAGGAGACCCCCATCATCACCAGCCCATCGGAGAGGATGCCGATGACGAAGGCGCCGACGATGGTGCCGCCGATCGTGCCGCGCCCGCCCGACATCGAGGTGCCGCCAAGAACGGCGGCCGCAATCGCGTTCAGCTCGAAGCTCTCGCCGGTTGCCGGATGTGCGGCCATCAGCTCCGAGGAGATGACGATGCCGACAATTGCGGCGCAAAGGCCCGAGAACATGTAGACGAACATTTTCACCGTATCGACACGGATGCCGGACATGCGCGCTGCGCGTTCGTTGCCGCCGACCGCGAAGATATGACGGCCGATCGGCGTGGAGCGGGCGACGTAGGCTGCAAGCAGCGCCAGGATGATCAGGATCCAAATCGACACCGGCAGGCCCAGGATCCGGCCGGCGCCGAAAAAGTCGAAGCCTGTTGTCGAGTATTCAGGCCGGCCGACGAGGTTCGGGAAGGTCTGGCCGTCTGAGGACAGCAGCGCCAGGCCGCGGGCGACGTAGAGCGTTCCAAGCGTGGCGATGAATGGCGCGACGTTGAGCCTGGTGATCAAGAGCCCGTTGATGAAGCCGATCGCGATGCCGACTGAGAGCGTGATAAGGACGATCTCGAACAGATTGAAATAGACGGTGTAGCCGATCGGCAGCTGGACGCCACTAAGGATGAGGCCACCTGCCACCATGCCGCAAAGACCGACGATGGACCCGACAGAAAGGTCGATGCCGCCGGTTATGATGACGAAGGTCATGCCCATGGCGAGGAAGGCATTGAGCGCCACATGCTTCGACATCAGGATCACGTTGGCGGTCGACGTGAAGTTCGGAGCGGCAAAGGCGAAAAAGATAATGACCGCGAACAGCGCGATGAAGGTTCGAAGCTTCATCAGAGTGAGAAGCGCCGAGCCGTTGGATTGCTTGCTGCCAAATGCGGGGGAGGCGTCCGCCGTCATGATGCGAGTTTCCTTGTATGTCCGTGACCCTTGGCCGAGGCCGCGATGATTGCTTCTTCCGTTGCCTTGTCACGGTCGAAGACGGCGACGAGCTGGCCGTTGCTGAGCACCGCTATGCGATCGGATAGCGCCATGACCTCTTCGAGGTCTGACGTCGAAAACAGGATGGCGAGGCCTTCGCCCGCCAGGCGTCGCATCGTGCGAAAGACGTCCGCCTTGGCGCCGACGTCGATGCCGCGGCTGGGCTCGTCCATCAGAAGCACCTTCGGGCCGGTCATCAGCGCCTTGCCGATGACCACCTTCTGCTGGTTGCCCCCCGACATTGAGGTGACCTCGAAATCCGGGTTAGGCGCCTTGATCGACAAATCGCGGATAATGTCGCGAACCGCCTTCTTCTCGGCACCGCCGTCGATGTGAAAGAACCCGGCGAAACGGCTGAGGCTGGCGAGCGTCAGGTTGCTCGCAATGGAGAGGACCTGCACCAGTCCTTCGCGTTGCCGGTCCTCCGGAATGAGGGCAAGGCCGCGACGGATCCGCCGGGTCGTGTCGCGCGCGTGGACTTCCTCGCCGTCGATGAAGATCTTGCCGGTGGAATGCATGTGGCAACCCATGATGCATTCGAAAAGCTCGCTGCGACCGGCGCCCATCAGCCCGTAAATGCCGAGGATTTCGCCCGATCGCACCGAGAGCGAGACATCGTCGACGGCAAGGCCGCCCGTCGGTCTCGGCAGGCTGATGTCTTCGGCGCGGAAGGCCTCCTTGCCAATCGCGTGCCCGTCCGCCTTGGCAAAGTCCTTGGCGTCCGATCCGATCATCGAGCGGACGATCCATCGCATGTCGATATCCCTGACCATCGCCTGACCGGTGATCTGCCCGTCGCGCAATACGGTGATGTAGTCGCCAATGCGCATCAATTCCTCGAGGCGATGCGAGATATAGACGATCGCCACACCTTCGGCTTTCAGCTCGGCGATAACCTTGAAGAGAATATCGACTTCGGCCGCCGAGAGCGCCGAGGTCGGTTCGTCCATGATCAGGATGCGCGCGTGAAGCGAGATGGCCTTGGCGATTTCGACGAGCTGCTGCTGGCCGATGGGCAGATCCTCGACCATCGTCTCGGCATCGATGCCGGCGTCCAGCTTTTTCAGGAATTGGTTGGCCTTGGCCACCTGCGCCTTGTGATCGATGCCGAGGATACCGCGGGTGATTTCGCGCGTCGCAAAGATGTTTTCCGCGACTGTGAGGTTGGAGAAAAGGTTGAGCTCCTGGAAGATCATCCCAATGCCATGGGCCTGGGCGTCGGCGGGGCTGTCGAAAGAGATCGGATTGCCGTCAAGGACGATACGACCCAGCGTCGGACGCTCGACGCCGGCGATGATCTTCATCAGCGTCGATTTGCCGGCGCCGTTCTCGCCAACGAGCACATTGACGGCGCCGCGATGCAGCTCGAGGTTTGCCCGTTTGACCGCAACGATGCCGGAATAGACTTTCGAGACTTCTTCCAGCCTGAGGACGATATCGTCTTTATCGGGGCCGTTCTCCGACATCGCTATTGTCCTATTGTGATCGTCGCGGGGGTGACGAGAGGCAGCTGGCCGGATGGCGGCATTGGAAAGGCGCCGGTGACCTTGACGGTCTTGCCGGTCAGGCCATCGCGCGGCAGGGCCTGCAGGATCGTGGCGTTGACCTTCTCGTTGAAGGCCTTGCCGAACTGCGCCCATTCGATCTGGTTCTTGAATTCGTTGAAATTGACGAAGTCGAGGCTGTCGCGGAGCGCCGTGCCCCTGAGTGCCGGGCCGGTCTGGACCCTGGCGTCGGCCTTGCCGTCGCCGTCGATATCAACGTCGATCGTGGCCGCTCGCGACTGGGTGTCGGCTGCAACGATCTTGCCTTCGAACTTGACGACATAGGTCCAGGGGGCATTGCCCTCTTTTTCGCGGTGGCCGAATTTGGCACTGGCGTCGTCGGGATTGCTGGCGATCAGCGACAGGACTTGCTTGAAGTCCCCGGCCCGCTTCTCGATTGCGGGAACGGCCTGGCTTTGCCAGATGGCGTCAACCTTGTCGGCAGGGTTGAAGGCCGCTTTTGCGGTCTCGGCGGCCTGCTCTTCGGCAGTCGGCGTTCTGACGATCTTGCAGCCCGGCAATATAGCTACCGCGAGCATCGCCGCAAGCAACGCTCCCTTCACCCTGCGCATGCACTCCACCCTGCACTCCATCGGCATTGATCCATATGGGACGAAGAGCAAGGCATTGTGCTTGCTCTTCGTCGATGTCGTGACGTTGAAAATCAGTGCTTCAACGCGAAGGTTTCGAGCTTGTCGGCATTGCTCGCGTTGATGAGAACGCAATCCATCAGTTGCTTTTCATCCTTTGGAGTGGCCTTCGTCTTGATATAGGCGGCCGCCTGATCGACGGCCATCTGCGCCTGCGCATAGGCCGGCTGCATGACCGTCGCCTTGATGCCGCCGGACTTGATGGAGTCGCGAACGTCGTTCGAGCCGTCGAACCCGACAACGATGACGTCCTTGCGACCGGCAGCCTGAAGCGCGGCGACCGCGCCCATTGCCATCGTATCGTTACCAGCGATTACTCCTTGAATGTTCGGGTTGGCCTGGAGGATTGTCTCCATCTTGGAATAGCCTTCGGTCTGGCTCCAATTGGCCGACTGTTGTGCGACCATCTTGAGGTCGGGATATTCGTCAATCACATCGTGGTAGCCCTTGGAGCGGATGCCGGCATTCAGATCGGCCTCGCGACCAAGCAGTTCAACATAGCTGCCTTTTTCGCCCATCAGTTTGACAAACTCTTCAGCGCCAAGCTGCGCGCCCTGATAATTATTTGAGACGATCTGTGAGACTGCGATTCCGGTGGCGTTGATTTCGCGATCGATCAGGAAGGAAGGTATACCGGCATCCTTGGCCTTCTTCACGGCTGCAATCGATGCTTCCGAGCCGGCATTGTCGAGGACGATCGCCTTGGCGCCGCGGCCGATGACGGTGTCCACCATCTGCGACTGTTTGTTGGCGTCGTCGTCATGGCTGAGCACAAGCGTGTCGAAGCCAAGTTCCTTGGCTCTCGCTTCCGCGCCGACCGCCTCGGCCTTGAAGAAGGGATTGTCGTGGGCAGGTGTGATGATGGCGATGAGGTCTGCCGAGAAGGCAGGCATGGCACTGCCAAGTGCAAGAACGCCGGCAAATGCGGCAAGGGTTAAAGTACGGGTCAGTTTCATATGTTCCTCCCAGATGAAAAATCAGTCCCGTTCCCAGCAGGACCGATGGATTGAGAGAGCGAAACGCTCTCGGCTACTCAGGTGATGCGCCGGATGCTGGCGGCGATCTCCTCGGGTTCGAAAACGTTCTTCCAGTCGTCGCGCATCAATGCTGGAATGCCGAACTCGATGGCCTTGTTGCAGGCATCGGAGAAGACGCCATCGACTTCCTTGAAAATCACCGCGCCAAGCACGTTCATATGGCCGAGCAGGAAGTCGCGGGCGGCTTGCGCCGGCACGCCGCGAGCGACGCATTCATCCATTGCCTGTCGCATGACGACCAGCAGCGAGGCGCAGACGGTCTCCGACAGCCCGGGCTCCAGCATCGCCATCTGATCGACGGTGACGCGGTGCGAGCGCATGACGGGAGCCCAAATGACCTTGGCAATTTCTTCGCCGAGCCCATAGGCTTCCTCCGGACCCTGCATCAGCGCCGATACGATGTGCTGCTTGGCAAACAGGCCGCCAAAGTGATCCTTTTTCGCCGACATCTCTGTCTCGTCGTTGAAAATCGGCGGATGGCAGGGATGGGTGACGAAATAGGTAAGGTCGGCCCGCTCCGGCAGGTGGCCGGCAAAGGGTGCGGCAGCGTCGAGGGCGACCACCATCGTTGCGGCCTTGAGCTTTTGAGAAATGCCGGCCGCAACCTTGCCGATTGCCGTGTCGGGAACGGCCAAGATGACGACATCTGCGCCGGAGAGGGCGGTGTCGACGTCGACGCAGATAAAGCCAAGATCGTTCTTCAGGCGCTCTTTGCCCGCGTCGCTCACCTCGACATGGCGCACGTCGAAACGCGAGCCCTTAAGGTTTTTGGCAAGCCGGTAGCCCATTTTGCCGCCGGCACCGAAGAGTGCAATCGCAACCATATTTTCTAACCTCATCACTTTCCAAGTTTGGTATCGCAAGTGGTATAATGAGTCAATGAGTATTCCACATGACCCCGTCTAACCCTGCGTGCCTTCTCGTATCTGGGAGAAATACGCTGCCGTTCCCACTTGGCCGCCCTTGAGCGCAATCTGCAGGCCGTTGGTCGCGGCATAGGTTCCATGCACGGTGCAGAGCGGTGACCCGGGCGTCTGCGGCAGCGGCAGCACTGTCGTCAGTGCTTCCACGTGCAGTTCCTTCAGCGCGTGACTGGATGTGTCGCCGCCAGCGATGACCGCGCGCGAGAGGCCTTCCGTCTCCACGAGCCGGAAAAGGATCGTTCCGAGCGAGCGGCCGAGGCGATGGCGCGCGCCGGGTATCCTGTCGATATCGTTGCCGCGGTCGGCCGAGGGTCCAAGCGCTGTATGCAGGATGACGCTGCGGCCGGCCCTGAGCCTTTCGAGGCCGGTGGCGACGGCTGTTTCCACCGCCCGATCGCCGCTCTCTCCGACCAGCGCGAGCGGGTCGAGGGCGATGCCGTCAAAGCCGTTTTGGATGGCGTTGTGAATTTGCAGTTCGGTGGTGGGCGAAACGCTGCCGGAGACGACGGCAAGCCGGTCGACCTTGCCGGGCAGCGGGAATGTTGCCTTGTCGGCAACGATGCCCTCATGGCGCCAGGCGTTCAGCAGGGCATACTCGATGCCGGACGACCCGGCGACGAACCAGCCGCCCGGTTGCCGGAGCCGCCAGAGCTGGCGGCCGGCGCGCCGCTGCGATTCAATGCTGTCCACATCGAGAATGAGGATACCGTTCTCTTTGGCCAGGCCGTCGAGCCTTTGATCGGCATCGGATGCGCCAAGCAAGGCAAGGTCCGCAACCCTGATGCCAAGGCTGGTCTGCCGGGCGAGATGCATCGCGATGTCGGCCTCGGTCATCGGCGTCACAGGATGGCGGCTCATGACCGGGTGACGATCGATCCGGTAGACGTCACCCTGATAGGCGGCAAAGAGATTGCCGAAAGCCATGTAGCGCCTTAGCTGAGGCGCACCGACGACGACCGGTACCGGGGCCTGGGCAAAGGCCCGTCTGCCGATCTCGATTGCCCTGCCGATATTGCCGATGGCAGGGCTGGAATCGAAGGTCGAGCAGACCTTGTAGTGGCAGATTTCGGCACCAAGCGACTTCAGCCAGCCGAAGGCCGGCGCAAGGTTCCGGTCCATCCATTCCGGTGTTTCGCTGCGGCTGGTGCCGGCAATGCCGATCGCCTTGCAATCAGGAAAGCGTGCCAGAAGAGTCTCGTCGGGAATGTCCATGAACAGCACCGTCGGCACGCCGTTTGAGGCCAGCGCCTCCATGACATCGGTCGATCCGGTAAAATCATCGCCATAATAGCTCAGAAGCAGCTTGCGATCGGGCATATCAGTCACGCATCACCGCCGTTGCCGAATTTTTGGATCGAGGCGGCAAGCTCCGGATGATCCTCGGCATATGTTTCAAGCGGGATATCGGCCACGGCCGCCTGCCAGGCCTGCTGCACGGCCCGGACGCCGGCGGCCGCTCCGCCCGGATGGCTGACGATGCCGCCGCCGCAGAGATAGAGCAGGTCCGTCGTGCGGCCGGTGCGCCGGTAGGTCTCCGGTGCCTGTCCACCCCATTGCCCGGAGCCGGCAACCGGAAGCGGGCAGTCTGCGGGGTCGAACATAGGCCTACTGACGGCCTTGAAGGATTCGACGAAGCTGTCGTCCGGCTCCCAATATTTGACCCGGATGCCGTTGATCTGGAATTGATCGATGCCGATCAATCGCCAGAACTGCTGCCAGACCTTGAAATCCATGCCGGCGCCAGGGCTGCGCGTCAGCAGATCCCAGCCGTTGCGATGGGCGTGGAGCACGAGGCCAGAGCGCTTGCGCAGAAAGGTCATGCCGCCCATTCCGATCGAATTGATGTTGACCACGGCGCAGTTGCCGCCGGCTTTCAGGACGAGATCGTGGTTGCGCATCATCTCGTCGGGATCGGCGTGCGAGATGCCGAAGGCATACATGACCTTCTTGCCGGTCTTCTGCTCGTGATCGAGGATCAGCCGCATGATTGCGGCGACGCGCTCCTTGAGAGGCGAATAGGCGGGACTCATGAGCTTTTCATCATCCTTGATGAAGTCGACGCCGGAGTGAACGAGCTCTCCCACGAGTTCCGCCGTTTCAGGCGGCCGCAGCCCCAGCGCCGGCTTGACGATGGTGCCGATGATCGGCCGGCCTTCGACCTTGGTCAGCCGCCGGCTGCCGGCAATGCCGAACTGTGGACCGGGATGGGCGTCGCGAAACGCCTCCGGCAGCTTCATGTCGACAACGCGGATGCCGGTCATACCCTTGATCGAGAAGACGCCACCGATCGCGATGGTCATCAATGCTGAGAGATCGGTGCCAATGGCATCCAGCGGAAAGGCGATTTCGGCGTCGGCGCGGTGGATTGGGCCATGCCCTTCGGCAAGTTCCGGCCATGTCGGATGTTCGACATCGCCGAGCGGTCGGATCGAAAGAACCCGGGCCGCCACGCGAGCCTTCAATTCCTCCGTCTCCCCCGGTACGGCCACGAAAGTACCGGTCGATTGGTCGCTCGCAATTTTCGCGGCCATGGCTTCGACGCTGCCGGTCGTCTCGATTCGATATGTCAGAGTGATCGTCATTGTGGAATTCAGTCGCTCCTCACGCCATGAAAAATTCACATGGCGTCACCTTGTAAGCTGGTATAATGAGTATTCCAATTTGTGCAACGAATTTTTCTTCGAGGCTTGGTCGACCAGGTAAAGAGAGGCTTTCATGCGTGCGGCCGAAGATGCATAAGAGGAAGATGCTTTGAGCCAGCGAGAGACCATGAGCCAACCGATCGAACCGATTGTGCGTCGAAAATTGTCGGATCAGGTTTTCGACCGACTGGAGCGCCTGATCACGTCAGGGGAATTGAAGCCGGGCGATGAAATGCCGTCGGAACGCGTCCTGATGGAGCGGTTTGGCGTCGGCAGGCCGGCCATTCGCGAGGCCATGCAGTCGCTGGCCAGCATGGGGCTCGTCGTCATTTCCCATGGCGAGCGTGCCAAGGTCCTCGAATTGACGGCAAGGTCGCTGTTTCGGCAGGTCGATCTGACTGCGAAGATCATGTTGTCGCAATCAGCGGACTCGTTGGAGCATTTGAAGAGCGCCCGCATCTTCTTTGAAAGAGGGATGGCGCGCGAAGCAGCGGTAAAGGCGAGCGCTGGGGACATCGAGGATCTCCAGCTTATCCTTGAAGAACAGCACGACTCCCTCGGTCATGCCGATGAGTTCATATCGGCCGACATGCGGTTTCATACCCGTATCGCCCAGATCACAGGAAATCCGCTTTATGTTGCGGTGAGCGAGGCGATGCTTGCCTGGCTCAAGCAATATCACACCGAGATGCTGATCTGGACCGGCAAGGAAAAATACACGCTGGTCGAACACAAGGAAATTTTGAATTGCCTTGCTGCACATGATGCCGAAGGAGCGGAAGCGTCCGTTTTGCGGCATCTGGAGCGCTCGAGAGCGCTCTATTCAAAGTAAGTCGATCATGAAGATATCATTGCCGAGTGCTTGCGCGACAACAGCCGTCCGGTTTTGTTTGGTCATGAGCTGTGTGGCCCTGTTGCCTGTTGCCGCGCGCGCGGATTGGCAGGCCGTTGAAAAAGTGGAGACCTATGCGATCGTCGGCAAGACCGGGCCTGAGCTTTATGCATCGATCGGCGAACGTGGTCCAAAGATCGGCAACAATATCCGCGTCATCGCCCATACGAATTTCAAGCTGACATGGTCGAGGAATTACCAGGCGGACGCTGGGGCTTGTACGCTGGTCTCGGTGCGGCCGAACCTCGTCATCACATACACCCTTCCAAAGCCAGTGGAGAGACTGCCGACCGCAATGGCGAGAAAGTGGGAAACATTCATAGCGGGCGTGCGCAGTCACGAGCACGTTCACGGCAGTTTCATCAAGGATATGGTGAGGAAGATCGAGTTGGCGACCGCCGGCTTGTCGGTGCCGGACGATCCAAAATGCCAGAAAATCAGGGTCGAATTGACGAGGCGTCTTTCCGAAATTTCGCAGTTTCGCGAGCAGCAGAATAGGGATTTCGACCGAACAGAACTCGGCAATGGCGGCAATGTTCAGCAACTCATCCTGGCGCTGGTGAACGAGCCGCAGGGCCCCGATCTCGCAGAGCCTTAAAGTGCGCAACCCTTCAGGAACAGGTCGGCGCACATCGCTGCCCGCGCCCTGATTTCTTCGGCACCAGGGGCAGGCCTCTGGCCCAAAGCTGCGGCGCGTTGCGGCTCCATGATCATCATGCCGCGCAGCATGCCGCATGCCTCATGCGGGTCTTCAAGGACGATCAGGCCGCCATCGCATTGCTGGAGCAGCCAGTTCTCCATCACTGCGTTGGTCGGAATGATCGCGCGTTCGTAAAATGCAGTGGCGATCTCCGGGAAGCGATCGGACTCGCCGATGACAAGCTGTGTCATCCGCACTGTCTCTTCTGAAAGCGTCAGCATGCCATAGGCGGTCAGAATACGCTCCAGCCCCTCGCGCAAGCCCGCCGCGACAAGCGTGCCCTGGTCGAGAGCGAGGAAGAAGCGGCCGATCTTGTCGGAAATGACATTGGAAAACAGGTCTGCCTTGGCGGGGAAGAGACGGTAGAGCGTCTTTGTCGAGACGCCCGCGTCCTGCGCAATCGCACTGATGCTCGCAGCAGCGTAGCCGAATTCGTGAAATTGACGATTGGCAGCCTCGGTGATGACGCTTTTGGTGTCGTCGTCGCACCGCAGCTGGGGCCTGCCTCGGGACCGCGCCTCAATTTTCGTAATTTCGACCATGCTGATTTTCCAAATTCCCTTGACATTCATCTTATAGTGCATATTTTGGAAAACAGCAAGTTTCCAAAATAGAATTTCAATATCTATAGGCCGCGGCCACAAAGACAGCGACCGTCACCAGGAGACCACAATGACCAAGCTGCATGCCCTGAACAACAATGTTGCCCCCGCCACTGAGACGGACATCGAGCCCACCTCCGCGCCTACCTTGGAGGCCGGCAAGCCGGCGCGGATCACTGAGACGGCGCAACCGCTCGCTACCGGCGAGGCGCCGGCCCGCAAACGCGGCGGCCGTTCTCTGCTCCTCGGCGCAACTGCCATCGCGCTGATTGCAGCCGGTGCCTATTACGGTCACGACTACTGGACGGTCGGTCGCTTCCACATCTCGACGGACGATGCCTACGTGAAGGCTGACACCAGCTCCATTGCCCCGAAGGTTTCCGGCTATGTTGCAGAAGTTGTCGTTGGGGACAACGAGATCGTCAAGGCGGGCCAGGCGCTTGCCCGGATAGATGACCGCGACTACCAGACCGCACTGGATCAGGCGAAGGCCGATGTGGCCGCAGCCGAGGCCACGATCAATGCCAAGCAGGCTTCGCTCGACATTCAGCAGTCGACCATCGCGGCTGCACGGGCAACGATCGATGTCGACCGCGCCAACGAGACCTTTGCCGAGCAGAACGACAGGCGCTATGCGGGCCTTGCCACCAATGGCTTTGCCTCCGTCCAGACCGCGCAGCAGGCCGCCGCGCAGATCGCTTCGGCCAAGGCAGCAATCATTCGCGACAGCGCGTCGCTCGACGCTGCGTCAAAGCAGGTCGACCTTTTGAAGGCTGAGCTTGCCCAGTCCCGGGCGACCCTGGCGCATAGTCAGGCCGTCCAGCACCAGAGCGAACTCAACCTCTCCTACGCGACAATCGTGGCGCCGGTCGACGGCGTTATCGGCAACCGCACTTTGCGCGTCGGCCAATATGTCCAGGCCGGCACCCAGCTGATGTCGGTTGTGCCGACCCGCGCGGCCTATGTCATCGCCAACTATAAGGAAACGCAACTCACCGACGTCCGTGCCGGCCAGCCGGTCGATATCGATGTCGACATGTTCCCGGGTCGCACCTATCACGGCCGCGTCGATAGTCTCGCTCCTGCCAGCGGCCAGGAATTCGCGCTGCTGCCGCCGGACAATGCCACCGGCAACTTCACCAAGGTCGTGCAGCGCATCCCGGTGAAGATCACGCTGGACGCCGACAGCGTTGCCGCCGGCGATCTTCGCCCTGGCATGTCCGTCCAGCCAAGTATCGACACCAAGACCGACGCCCAACGACGTCAGGGCCATTGACCCTTAGGGTCAGAAGGATCGTGTCATGTCTACCATCGCATTGACCGCCACCGCGGCCGCACAGCCGCGCGCTGGAACCAAAGAATGGATTGCCGTTCTCGCCGGGATGATCGGCGCCTTCATGGCAATTCTCAACATCCAGATCACTAACGCGTCGCTCCTCGACATTGAGGGCGGCATCGGCACCGGCGTCGACAACGGCGCCTGGATTTCCACGTCCTACCTGATCGGCGAAATTGTGGTCATTCCGCTCACCGCCTATTTCAGCAACGTGTTTTCCTTCCGCCGCTATATCCTCGTGAATGCGGTGCTTTTCCCGCTGTTCTCGATTGCCTGTGCCTTCGCTCATGATCTAGGCTCGATGATCGTTTTGCGGGGACTGCAGGGTTTTGCTGGCGGCGTGCTGATCCCGATGGCTTTCACGATGGTGCTGACCAAACTGCCGAAACACCAGCAGCCCGTCGGCCTTGCCATCTTCGCGCTCTCGGTCACCTTCGCCCCGGCGATCGGCCCGACGATCGGCGGATATCTGACCGAGAATTACGGCTGGCAGACCATCTTCTTCATCAATGCCATCCCCAGCGCCATCATGGCGATTGCCTTGGCCGCGACCCTGGAAAAGAGGCCGATGCAGCTTGGCTTGCTGAGGGAAGGAGACTGGGCCGGCATCTTCACGATGGCCATCGGACTTTCGGCATTCCAGACGGTACTCGAAGAAGGAAACAAGGACGACTGGTTCTCCTCGCCGTTCATTCTGAAACTGAGCCTTGTCGCTTTCGTCTTCCTGTCCGCCTTCATCTGGATAGAACTCACCGTGGAAAAGCCGCTGGTAAAGCTCCGTCTGCTGAAGCAGAGGAATTTCGGCATCGGCGTTGCGGTGAACGTGCTGGTCGGTGTCGCGCTGTTCGGCACCGTCTATATCCTGCCGCAATATCTCGGCCAGGTTCAGCGCTATAATGCCGAGCAGATCGGCAACGTCCTGGCCTGGACTGGCCTGCCGCAGCTGCTGCTGATCCCGCTGGTGCCGATGATGATGAAGCGGTTCGACGCGCGCTATATCGGCTGCCTTGGCATCAGCATCTTTGCGATCAGCTGCTTCATGAACATAACGCTTTCGGCGGATACCGCCGGCGACCAGTTCTGGATTCCCAACATCGTCCGCGCAATCGGCCAGGCGCTTGTGCTGACCCCGATCACCGCGATCACCACGGCGGGAATTGCCGCTGCCGATGCTGCCGCTGCCTCGGGTCTGACCAACATGCTGCGCAATCTCGGCGGTGCCGTCGGAACCGCCACGTTGGGTACGGTACTCACCAAGCGGGAACAGTATCATTCGAACGTCATCGGCCAGTCGATCACTCTTGCGCGTGACGAGGTTCGCCAGCGCCTGGACCAGACAACTGGCTACTTCCTGTCGCATGGCGTCTCGGATCATGCCGCCGCCGCCCAGCAGGCCGTCATCGCGCTTGGCCGCGTCGTCAAGCGTCAGGCCCTGATCATGGGGTTCAGCGATACCTTCGCCGTCATCGGGGTGCTGTTGGCACTTGCGGCCGTCGCCCTGCTTTTTGCGCAGAAGCCGGGGGCCGGCGCCGGAGCCGGCGCACATTGAAGCGCCCGGCGGTGTTCGCCGCGGCTGCGTTGTCTACTTTGGCCAATTCTTAGGACAAACGACTTCGGATTGCGTGATTTTTGGTTGCTATTGGATGGATAATTCGCGCAATGCGAGGTACGGTTGCATCAGTTGATGCGCGCGGTCACCATCTCCTCCCGGTTCCATCGTATCGGCTGTTCCCCTCTGGAGGTAACAACCTTCAAAATTTCAGGGCCGCCAATCTCTTGGTGGCCCTTTTTTATAGCCGGCTGCATTGCCCAATCTCGGGCTCTAGGCAGGACAAGCACCAATGCGCGGAGAAGGACAGCTCTGTTTATTGGCACCTTATGTCCCCATATGCGTTGCAAAACCACCGCTATCGGTGGATAAGGCTCAGGCGAGCCGGAGAGACCATGACTATAGCAGCCCATCAGACTTCGCAGCCGGCGAAAGGCATGCGCAGCCTTCTCATACCCATTATCGGATCGGTCGGTGTCGTCTATGGCGACATCGGTACCAGCCCGCTCTACGCTTTTCGCGAGGCGCTCCGTCCTTTCGCGCATGACGGCGTCAGCCGGGGCGAAGTCGTCGGCTTGATTTCGCTGATGCTTTGGACGCTGACGATCATCGTGACGTTCAAATACGTGCTGTTTCTGCTGCGCGCCGACAATGACGGCGAGGGCGGCACGCTTGCGCTTCTGGCGCTTTTGATGAAGAAGACCAGCCGTTATACGGCGATGCTGTTCTTTGCCGGCATCATCGGCGCTGCGCTGTTTATCGGCGACGCCATGATCACGCCTGCGCTTTCGGTGTTGTCTGCCGTCGAAGGTCTGACACTGGTGACACCGCGATTTTCGCCATATGTCGTTCCGATTGCGGTTGCCATCATGGTCCTGCTGTTCGTGGTGCAGTCGAGGGGCACAGCGGCGGTCTCGCAATTTTTCGGCCCGATAACCCTGCTGTGGTTCATTGTCATGGGGGTTGCCGGCGCAATCCACATTGGCGACGCGCCCTCCATCCTGGCGTCGCTGAACCCCATCCACGCGTTCAAGTTCATCACCCATGCGGGCTTTGCGGGGCTTATCATCCTTGGTGCCGTCTTTCTGACGGTGACTGGAGCCGAAGCTCTCTATGCCGATCTTGGCCATTTCGGCCGAAAGCCGATCCAGGCCGCCTGGTTCTTCATCGTCTTCCCAGCCCTTGCGCTGAATTATCTCGGCCAGGGCGCGCTTGTCCTGCATAACCGGGAGGCCGCGTCCGATCCGTTCTTCCTGATGTTTCCGCAGTGGGCCCTGCTTCCGGTTGTGATCCTTGCGACGGCGGCGACGATCATTGCCAGCCAGGCCGTGATAACGGGTGCCTTTTCGCTGGCGCGCCAGGCGATCCACCTCGGTTTGCTGCCGCGACTCGAAATCCGTTTCACCTCTGAAACCAATACCGGCCAGATCTATCTTCCAAGCGTCAACACGGTCCTTTTCATCGGCGTGCTGGCGTTGATCTTTTTCTTCCGGAGCTCGGAATCGCTGGCAACGGCATACGGCATCTCCGTCACCGGTGCGATGGTGGTGACGACGCTGCTCGCCTTTCAGTTCGTCCGTGTGGTCTGGCACTGGTCGCTGTTGACGGCGCTTGCAGCCTTGCTGCCGCTACTGGCGCTGGAATGCGTGTTCCTTGGCGCCAACATGCTGAAGATACACGACGGCGGCTACGTGCCCGTCATGATCGCCGGAACGCTGATGGTGTTGATGTGGACCTGGAAGAAGGGCACGCTTCTCCTGAAGCAGCGGGCGGCTCGCCATGACATTCCGCTTGCACAATTCGTCGGTTCGATCGAGCGTCCCAGCAACCATGCGCCGGTGAACGTTCCGGGGACTGCAGTCTTTCTGACGAGCTTCCCGGACCTGACCCCGAGCGTCCTGCTGCACAACCTCAAGCACAATCACGCCCTGCATGCGCAGAACGTCATCCTGACGATCAAGACGATGCCGCGGCCGACCGTGCCCGAGAGCGAGCGCTATGTCATCCAGTCGATCTCGAAGCGCTTCATCAAGCTGGAGCTGAGATTCGGATTCATGGATACCCAGAATGTCTCGAAAGCGCTGAGCCTCTGTCGCCGCGACGGGTTCAAGTTCGACATCATGTCAACGTCGTTCTACATCGGACGTCGCAAGCTCGTGGGTGACGCGAATTCCGGCATGCCGCACTGGCAGGACAGGCTTTTCATCGGGATGTCCTCTTTCGCCATCGACCCCAGCGACCACTTCCATCTCCCGAGCAACCGCGTGGTGGAAATCGGCGAGCAGATAGTCATCTAGGGCGCGCCAAAAAACTCGCAGACGGAGCCCGCGAGCGCGTCAACAGAAGCCGTTGAGCTTCAGCAGCTTGTGCGCCTCGATCGCAGCGCGCAGCTGCGCTTCGGAACCGCGGTCGCCGTCGTTCGCATCCGGATGATGCATCTTCACCAGATCCTTGTAGCGGCTCTTGATCTCTTCAGGCGTTGCCGCCTGCGACAGGCCGAGCGTCTCGAATGCTTTTGCCTCGAGCGTCTTCAGCTTTCGCATCTGCGGCGCGTAACGAGAACCGGCGTTTCTGCGCGGTGACGGCCGCCGCGGATCCTGCGGTTGGGTGTGGGCGCCGGAGCGCACCTGCGACTGGCTGGGGCTGTCGCGGGCGGCCTTGTTGACGCCCATGCTCCAGGTCGGACGGTTTCCGGTCGCGGCTTCCTTCTGGTAGCGCGCGATTTCGCCGTCCGAAAGGCCGGAGAGGTAGTTGTAGCCTTTGTTGTATTCCTTCACGTGCTCAAAGCAGAAGAGAAAGAACTCACCTTCGGCATCGCGTCCCACGGGTGCGCGATGCTGGCCCTTCTTGTCGCAGCCGTCCCATTGGCAGCGAGGCCCGGAATCGTCAGGCTGGTCGGCCGGCTTTTTGCGTTTGGTGCGAATGCTGTCGAATATTTTTGAATCAAGTGCCATGCGTCTATTATGCAGGTGCGAAGCGATCACAACAAGAATTGACAAATAGAAAGGTTCCGGGCTTTTAGGCGGCCGATTTTTTGGCTCGTGTGCGGTTCTCAGCCGCTTGCGCTCAGCTTCTCCCATTCGCCGGCAAGATCGCGGTAGCCAGCGCCCGGATGCGGCGCTGCAAGACGCGGACCGTGGCCGAACAGCTTTTCGCGCAATGTCCCTTGGCGGTAGTCGGTCTTGTAGACGCCGCGTTTCTGCAGCTCGGGCACCAAAAGGTCTACGGCATCCTCGAAGCTTTCGGGTGTGACGGCATAGGCAAGGTTGAAGCCGTCGACATCGGTATCCTCGACCCATTCCTGCAAAAGATCGGCAACGGTTTGCGGCGAACCGACAAAGACGGGGCCGAAACCGCCGATACCGACCCAGTCGGCCATCTCCCGTACCGTCCAGACCTTGTCCGGATCGATCGTAGTGAAGGTTTCCACAGCTGATTGGACGGCATTGGTATAGCGGTGGCGCAGAGGCTCATCGGGGGCAAACTGGCCGAAGTCGATGCCCGTCCAGCCGGAAATCAAGGTCAACGCACCTTCGTAGGAGACATATTTGCGATATTCGTCGAACTTCTTCTTCGCTTCGGCATCCGTTTCACCAAGGATCACGGTCTGCAGGTTGAAGGCGAGAATGTCGCGTGGATTTCGACCGACGCGCTCGGCAGCCTCGCGGACATTGGCGACATAGCGCTTGAGGACGGGCTTCGAAGGCGCCGCCACGAAAATGCATTCGGCGTGCGCGCCGGCGAAATCCTTGCCGCGGCTCGAAGCGCCGGCTTGATAGAGAACTGGCGTGCGCTGCGGCGACGGCTCGCTTAGATGAATGCCGGGCACGCTGAAATGCTTGCCGGAGTGGCCGATCGGGTGAACCTTTTCGGGATGGGTGAAGATGCCGGTCTCGCGGTCGCGAACGACCGCGCCATCTTCCCAGCTTCCCTCCCAGAGCTTGTAGCAGACCTCGAGATATTCCTCGGCAAGATCGTAGCGATCGTCGTGCTTGAACTGTGCCGCCTGGCCGATATTGAGCGCGCCGCTGTTAAGATAGGAGGTGACGATGTTCCAGCCGACGCGCCCCTTGGTCAGGTGGTCGAGCGTCGAGATGCGACGGGCGAAGGTGTAGGGATGCTCAAAGGACAGCGAGGCGGTCAGCCCGAAGCCGAGATGTTCCGTCGCGTAGGACATGGTAGGGATCAGCTGCAACGGATCGTTGACGGGCACCTGCGCCGAGTGGCGCAGCGCCGCATCGACATTGCCGTTCAAGACGTCGTAGACGCCGAGCACATCGGCGATGAAGAGCCCGTCGAACTTGCCGCGTTCGAGCGTCTTTGCCAGATGGACCCAATAATCGAGATCCTTGTACTTCCATGACTGGTCGCGGGGATGCGTCCATAGCCCGGGTGATTGATGTCCGACGCAATTCATGTCGAATGCGTTCAGCCTGATCTCTCGGCTCATCCTGTTCTCCTTGTAGCAAATCTGTTCGGCAAGCGTCAGGCGTTGCCGCAGCTGAGGCCGTAGGTGAGGGCGAGTGCTGCAACGAGCACGGCACCTTTGACGAAGTCCTGGGTGTAGTAGGGCGCATTCAGCATCGTCAGGCCGTTGAGCAGCACACCGACGAACACGGCGCCGACGATGGTGCCGAGAACATTCGGGCGACGCAGCCCCAGCACCGCATAGCCGATGAGCGAGGCGGCAACCGCGTCCATCAGCAGCGAGCCGCCGGACGAAACGTCGCCGCGCCCGACGCGCGCGGCAATGACGATGCCGCCGAGGGATGCGAGCGTACCCGAGATCACGTAGGCCAGCGTCTTCAACCTCACGGTCGACGCTCCGGCAAGACGGGTCGCCAGCTCATTGCCGCCGGTCGCAAAAAGCAAGCGACCGATGCGGGTCTTTTCGGTGAGGACGAACAATATGACGGCGACCAGCAGCATCAGCACGACGGATACGGGAACTGTGCCGAACAGGCTGTATCGTCCGATCGACAGGAAATGCGGATCGTAGCTGCCGCTTGCCCTGGAGCCGTCCGGCAGAATCAGGCCGGCCGAAATCGAGCGGCCGGCGGTGGGGATCAGCTGCAGTCCGGAAAGCAGGAACATCATCGACAGCGTCGCCAGCAGATCCGGCACTTTGAGACGGACGATCAGGAACGCGTTGAGAAGGCCGACGGCAGCGCCGAAGGCAAGCACGAGCGGCACGGTCTCATAGGCGCCGAGCTTCCAGACGATCATGCCGTAACTGGCTGCCATGACGCTCGAAGCGGCCACCGCTCCGATCGAAAGATCGAAGCCGCCGACAGCGAGTGTCACCGTCACTCCGGCGCCGAGGATGGCCACCACCGAGACCGCCTGCAGGATACTCATGAGATTGTTGAGGTTGATGAAGGCCGGCTGGGCGAGCGCGAACAGAATGAGGAGCGCTGCCAGGAGAATGAAGACGGCGCCGGATCTTAAGGTGGCCGTAGCGCCGCCGAGCCAGCCTGCGGTCGCCGCAATGGCGCGTTGCTTGGGCGCGACGGGGAAGTCTTCCGTGTCTGCGGTGGTCATGCTGATAGATCCTCGAAAACGGATGCCGCCGCACCGGCCGCATCCGCGATGCCGTGCCCGTCGATGACAATGATGCGGTCTGCGACCTCGATTGCTTCTTCAGCGTCGGATGTCGCAATCAGCGTGGCGCGGTCGGTGCGGCTGCGGATGGCCTGGATTATGTCGTGCCTGGCGCCGACGTCGACACCCTGGAAGGGTTCATCGAGCAAGAGAAGCCGCCGGCTCGGCTCGGCTTCCCAGCGCGCCAGCACGACCTTCTGCTGATTGCCTCCTGATAGTGCCCAGATCGACGAGAGCGGGCCGGGCGCCTTGATTCGCAGTCGCTCGATCGCATTTTCAGCCTCGCGTTTTTCCCGGTCGCCGACGAGAAAGCCATGCGGAAACCATTTGGCAAGGTGGGGCAGGCTGATTGTTGCGGCGAGCGAATTGCCGGGCCAGGATGGCGGCATCAGCGACGACCGATACCGATCCTCCCCAGCCATCGCCACGCCACCGGCAATCGCATCGGCGGCATTCCTCGGGCGATATTGCTTGCCGTCGAGGACCATCGTCCCGGCGGGCAGGGGGATCATGCCGAATATTGCCGAGAGCAGGCGGCTCTTGCCGGCGCCGAGCACGCCGGTGATTGCCACCACCTCGCCTTCGTGCACCGACAGGTCGAAAGGTTGGCTATCCGGCAGAAGGCGTGCCTGGCGCATTTCGAATATCGGCGTGCCCTCTGGACCCCTTGCGTCGGGCCTTGCCGATTGCAGCTTGCGACCGATCATTGTTTCGACCGCCTGCGCAAAATCGATGGGCCGCGCAAATGCGCCGACGACCGATCCGCCGCGCATGACGAGCGCGCGATCGGAGATGGCTTGCAGATCCGCCGTGCGATGAGAGATGTAGAGAATGGCAAGGCCGTTTTGACGCAGCCGCAACAGGATCTCGAACAGCCGTCGGCTTTCCTCGGTAGACAGGCTCGCCGTGGGTTCATCGAGAATAAGCAGCTCGGCCCGGTTGGCCAGTGCGCGGGCTATTGCGACGAGTTGCCTGTCGGCGGCTGGAATATCCCCGAAGTCGCGATCAAGCGGCAGCTCGAAACCAACCTCGTCCAGCATTGCTTGCGCCTGCCGGCGGATGCTCCGGCGTGAGACGAAAAACGGCTGGCGGCGATCAGCGAAGCGATTGAGCAACAATGCGTCGGCAACCGTCAGGCCCGGCGCGCCAACCAGATCGGTGGATTGATGCACAGTGACGACGCCTGCTCCTGCGGCCTCGGCCGGACTTCGCGGCGCAAAGGCGTTGCCTTTCAACGTGACGGTACCGCTGTCGGCGGAAAGCACGCCGGAGAGGATTTTGACCAGCGTCGACTTGCCGGCGCCGTTCGCGCCCATCAGTGCGACGATCTCCCCGCGTTCGATCGTTAGCGACGCCCCATCAAGCGCCCGCGTTTCATCGAAACTGCGGCTAAGATTGTCGATATGGACCAGTGGCATGGGGGCAAGCGTCCGATTAACTCTAATGTCTATATATTTTGTCATATACAAGCGCTTTGCGATAGCAGCGTGGGGAGAACGGCTTTGCGAAGTCGGGCATAGCTGGACAATTTCATTGCGGCAGATGGTGCGATCACAGAATTTCTGCGCGTCGGCCAAGTTCTCGGTCCCGTGGATTTCCGGAAAGACCGTCGAGCACGGGCAAACCTTTGCTTCTCGCTGCCCGCCCGCAGAACAAAGAATCCCAGCGGACGCCAAAAAACGAACCAAACAATCTACTAATTTTATGGATATTATATCTAATAGAGTGGCGTCGCGAAGGCGATTATTCGGTCTGTCGGACGACGCGCTCGATAGACTTATGAAGGAACGCGATCATGAAACATCTTGCCCGGTTGGCCGCATCCGCAGCCGCTATTCCCTTCCTCTTTGGCCAGGTCGCCTTGGCCGACGGCATCTCCGGAGCGCCGGCACCTTTCGACAAGGGCGGCGTCAAGCTTGCCCTTATCAGCTACATCTCGGCCGGCGATTTCTTCCAGGCCTACCAGGCCGGCGCAGAAGCGCAGGCAAAGGCGCTCGGCATCGACCTGCGCATCTTTCCCGGCAGGCAGGATGCTTCGCAACAGCGCGAGCAGATACTCCAGGCCATCAATCTCGGCGTCAGCGGCATCGTCATCGATCATGGCTTGCCGGAATCCCTGACCGACGTCGTTCAGCAAGCGCTGGACAAGGGCATCAAGGTCGTCGCCTTCGACGTGAACCTCAATAATCCGAAGATACCGCAGGTCGAGCAGAGCGACCATGAGCTGGCGCAACTGGCCCTTGATCAGGTCGTCAAGGAAAACGGCAAGAGCTTCAGCGCCGGATATGTCTATGTCGCCGGCTTTGCGCCACTCGACCGCAGAAACGAGGTCTGGGACAAGTTCAAGACTGACAACAAGGGCGTCGTCGAGAAGGCGCGATTCGGCAATGTCAGCGACACGACGGCGACGACCACCGCCGACCAGGCAAAGGCGGCGCTGACCGCCAATCCCGACATCAAGGTGGTCTTTGCGCCCTATGACGAATTTGCGCGCGGGGTGAAGCTTGCTGCCGGCGATCTTGGCATTGCGGGCAAGATCAAGATCTATTCCGCCGACGTCTCGACGGCCGATATCCAGGAAATCACCGAAGAGGGAAGCCCGTGGGTTGCGACGGTTGCGACCAATCCTGGCGTCGTCGGCGCAGTCTCCATTCGCGCGGCCGCCCTTGAGGTCGCCGGACAGGAAGTGCCGCACCAGATCACCGTGAAGCCGACGCTGCTCACCCAGGAGAGCTTGCGGGCTGCCGGGGTGAAATCGATCGAGGATCTTTCGGCCAAGGTGCCGGCCTTCAACACCAGCGACGCCGCGACCGCGAGCTGGATCCCGCAAAAACTGTTCTAGGCCATTGCGGGGCGGGTCGAGATGCCCGCTCCGCACACTCGACACCATGCGAGATAAACACTGGAGCTTGACATGAGCCAATCGAACGTCGTTTTCGCCGCCCCTCACGGCATCGGACGGGATGCCTTATTTTCACGCGCGCACGAGATTTCCGCCAATCTTGGCGAACGCGCCGCCGAACTCGACCGCGACGGGCTGCCGCCCTTGCCGGAAATCGTGCGGTTGAAAAATACCGGACTGCTGAATGCATTGCATTCGCTCGACATCGGCGGCGGTGGCCTGGATTGGACAGATGCGCTCCGCCTGGTGCGGATCATCGCACGCGGCGAAAGCTCGCTTGGCCAGCTTCTCGGATATCACTTCGTCAACAGCCAGTATATTTATTGGGCGCTCAAGGACCAGGCACGGGCCCGTGCGCTGGGTGTTGAAACGGTGTCGCGCAATCTCTATTGGGGTGCCGCCGTCAATCCGCGTGATCCGGGATTGGAGCTCACCCGGCGTGGCAACGGCTTTGCGCTCAACGGCCGCAAGTCGTTCTCGACGGCGGCGCGCGTATCCGATTATATCAATGCCAATGCGTCGCTGGATGGCAAGATCGCCAGTTTCGCTGTGCCCACCGATCGTCCCGGCTATCTCCCCAACGATGACTGGGACAATATCGGCCAGCGGCTGTCGGACAGCGGCAGCGTCGAGTTTCGCGATTTCCCGGTCTACGAGGAGGATTTCATCGCGCCGCCCGCAGGCGCGAACGACGCTCCACCGGTGCTTTCGACGTTCAACACGCCGCTGATCCAGCTCGTCTTTGTCAATTTCTACCTGGGCACCGCCGAGGGCGCTCTTGCAGCCGCCGTCGACTATGTGCGAACCACCACGCGTCCATGGATCACGTCAGGCGTGGATCGGGCAGCGGACGATCCGTATATTCTCGAACGGGTTGGTGAATTCACCGCATCGCTCAAGGCGTCTGCCGCGCTGGCCGATAGCGCTGCGGCAGCAGTCCATGCAGCTCTTTCGCGCGGGCACAACGTCACTGCGCGCGAGCGCGGCGAAGCGGCGGCCGAAGCCTACGCCGCCAAGGTCCATGCGACGCATGTCTCACTCGATATCACGTCGAGGGTCTTTGAGCTGACCGGTGCGCGTTCGACAGCATCGAGATATCGATTCGATCGGTTCTGGCGCAATGTCAGAACGCACACATTGCACGATCCGGTTTTCTACAAGGCCAAGGAAGTCGGGGAATTCGTATTGAACGACAAGATACCGGAGGTCAGCCTCTACAGCTGATATCAGACCATGAGAAGAAAAGCCCCGTTGCTCGATGAGCAACGGGGCTCGTTAGTTGATATAGCCGGCCAGGGTCAGAGCGCGCCGTTTTTCGGCGGCCTCACATCGTTCAGATGATAATTGCCCACGACATGATATTTCCAGCGGACAGGATCGTGCAGCGTGTGGGTTCTGGCGTTTCGCCAGTGGCGATCGAGATTGAGCCCGATCCGCGTCGAGGAGGTGCCGGCGAGCTCGAACAGCGTCGTTGAAGCCTCGAGCGCGATCTCTGTCGTCAGCACTTTAGCGGTTGCCACGGCAAGGGTTGCATCGATGACCTTGGCCTCGGTTGGATCGATCTGGGCGAGGTCGACCTTCCGTCCGGCGCGTTCGATCATGGCCGAGGCCGCCTCGATACCGATTGCGATCTGCCCGACCTTGGCAATGGTCAGGGGATCGTCCGATGCCCGCTCGACGCCGCTGTCCATCCACGGACGGGCCTGTGTCTTCACGAAATTCAGCGTCTCGGCAAAGGCCGCACGGGCAATGCCCAGATCGACACCGGCGTGGATGATCTGGCCGACCGAGCCGATGGTCGAAGGCCGCTCGAAGCCCTTGTGGTGGTGGACGACCGCGTCGGCATTGACGTAGACATTGTTGAGGATAGTTGAGCCGCTGCCGGTCGTGCGCTGGCCGAAACCATCCCAATCGTCGACGAGCTCGATCCCGGCTGCACCCTGCGCGACGAAAGACATGGTCAGGCGGTCGTCGGCATCGACGGCAAAGATTGTCACCCAGTCGGCAAAGAGCACGCCGGTCGAATAGAATTTCCGGCCGTTGATGCGGTAGCCGAGACCCTCGCGTGAAATACGGGTATTGAAGTGGCCGACTGTCTTCGTGCCCTTTTCGGAAAGCGCGTTGCCGAACCGGTCGCCCGCCAGCGCCCGCTCGAAGAAATAACGCTTCTGCTCCTCGCTGCCGTCGGTGCGTAGTGCCTCGAGGATGTAGAAATGGTTCTGCGGAATCTGGCCGATCGATGCATCGCCCTCGGCGATGATCGCGGTGATTTCAGCGAGAACCGCGTTGGAAACGTCGAGGCCGCCATATTCGGAGGGCACGGTGATTGCCAGCAGGCCGGATTGTGACAGCGCGTCGAGTTCGGCATAAGGCAAGGTCCTGTTAAGATCGCGCGCACCCGCCGACTTTGCGAAATCGGCGGCGAGAGCCCTTGCGATATTAACGGCCTCGTCATCGCTTTGAATGACGCGGACCGCGCCGCGCGTCTCTTGCTTGAGCCTGAGTACGTTTTCCATGAATAGCTTTCCCGATCTTTTTGATATTAGGAGCAGAGAAGTCTCAGCTCTTGCCCTTCCACGGCACGAGCCAGGTCTCGAGCGAACGCATCACCAGCGTGAATGCGAAGGCGCAGATGGCGATGATACAGATACCGACGAAGACGACATCGGTCGCGAGGAATTGCGATGCGGACATGATCATGAAGCCGATGCCCCGCGTGGCAGCGATCAGCTCGGCGGCCACCAGCGTGCCCCAGCCGACGCCGAGCGCGATGCGAATTCCGGTCAGGATCTCCGGCAGCGCGGAGGGCAGGACGATGTCGAAAAACAGGTTCCATCTGCTGGCGCCAAGCGACAGCGCTGCGTTCACCCGTTCGATGGGCAGGGCTCGCACGCCGGCTTGTGCAGACAGGCAGATGGGTGCGAACATCGCAAGGACCAGCAGCGTTACCTTCGACGTCTCGCCGATGCCGAGCCAGATGATCATCAATGGCAGGTATGAAAGCGGCGGCAGCGGCCAGTAGAACTCTATCGGCGTGTCCAGCAAGCCTTTGGCCCAGCGGTTCAGGCCCATGGCAAGGCCGACCGGAATACCAAGAGCGCAGGCGATCAGCGCTGCCGAAACGATCCTGGAGAGACTGGCTGACAGATGTTCCCACAGCGACGCACCGGCGTAACCGTCGTGATAGATGGCGATTGCCTGGGTATAGACTTCCTGTGGTGTCGGCAGAAACAGATGGGCGACAAGGCCGGATCTGGCGACCGCCCACCATACGATGATCAATAGGATACCGGTGACAATGCTAATCGACGACGTCGATTTCTCGCCGATGCCGAAGCTTCGCATTTTGACGAGCCGGTGTGCGACTGGCTTCGATATCCGGACGTCAACATCACCTCTGGCGATATCGGTCATTCTGCGGCGCTCCTGAAATCTTCCGAGCTGTGGACGATGGCGCGGATTTCCTCGCGCAGATTGGCAAATTCCGGCGATGCCTTGATCTCGCGCGCATCCCTGCTTTCGGCAAACCTCTTGACGAAATCGAGGTCGAAGCGCGCGACGATCCGGCCGGGACGCGGTGACATGACGATCACCTGCGTGCCAAGAAACAGCGCCTCCTCGATCGAATGGGTGATGAAGAAGATGCGCTTGCCGGTTCTGTCCCATATCGAGACCAGCAATTCCTGCATCTGTTCCCGGGTCAGGCTGTCGAGCGCGCCGAAGGGCTCGTCCATCAGGAGGATATCAGGGTCTGTCGCCAGCGCCCGGGCGATGCCGACCCGCTGCCGCATGCCGCCGGACAGTTCGTAGGCAAATGCATTCGAAAAATCGGCAAGGCCCACCAGTTGAAGCAGTTCCTGTGACCGCTCGCGCCGCTCGGATTTGCCGACGCCGGCAAACTTCAGCCCGAGCGCCACGTTGTCGAGCACCGATTTCCACGGCAGCAGCGTGTCCTTCTGGAAGACGACGCCACGATCTGCCCCCGGCGCTGCGATCGGTCGGCCGTCAAGCGTGATCGAGCCTTCGGAAAGCGGCAGGAAGCCGGCAATCGCGTTGAGGAGCGTCGACTTTCCGCAGCCGGATGCGCCGAGCGCGACCAAGAAACCCTGATCGGGAATGTCGAGAGACACCCGATCCAGGGCGTGAACCGTTCGTCCATCGCGGGCGGCGAAGTAGACACTGGCACGTTCGACTTTCAACATCTGTGGCGCATCCATCAATCGTCCCGCGCCACAGTTGCCTGCGAGCGCGGGACCGTTGTCCTGTTTAGTTGCTCGGCGCGACGAGAGCGTCGGGGGTGACGAAGGCTGCGTAGCTCGGAAGCACCTCGGAAACCTTGCCTTGTTCCTTGAGGAAGGTCGCGGTGTCTTTCAGGATTTTCGCAGCGCCTGACTTTTCGCCGCCGCCGAGCCAGGCGCTCGAAGCCTGCACATCAGGGGTAAGGAGTGAAAGGTTTGTGAGTGCTGCCGCCTGCTGTTCCGGCGTGCCGCCGAGTGTCTTGGCGAGAAGCTTGGCGTTATCGCTGTCTGGACCCCAGGCTGCCTTGTCGCTCTCGAAGGATGCGTAGTATTTGTTGACGACGCCGGCGAATTTCTTCAGGAACTCCGGATCCTTCGAGGCGAAGCTTGCGGCCGACACCCAGGCCGAGAATGTCGGGGCACCCTTGTCCGCGACCTCTTTCGAGGTGATGAGCACCTTGCCGTTCTTCTTGAGTTCGGTCAGCGCCGGATCCCAGACGAAGCCGCCGTCGATGTCGCCGCGGTTGAAGCCGGCGACGATCTGCGGCTGCGGGATCGCAAAAACCTGCACATCCTTTTCGGTGAGGCCGAGGCTCTTGATCAGCGCCAGAAGCTGGTAGTGATCCGTCGAGACCGGTGCTGCGGCAAGCTTCTTGCCCTTGAGGTCGGCCAGCGTCTCGATGCCTGATCCATTGCGCACGACCAGCGCTTCGTCGATTCCCGAGATCGATGAGAGATAGAAGGCCTTCACATCAAGCCCGCGGGAGGTTGCAGCTGCGAAAGGGCTGGAGCCGACATAGCCGATCTGCACGTCGCCTGAGGCGATTGCCGCAAAGATGTCCGCGCCGGAATTGAATTTGCGAAAATCGATCTCGTAGCCGGTGGCCTTCGCAAAATCGCCGTTGCCGATGGCAACGGACGAAGGAAGCGCGTCCGTCTGATAGCCGACGACAACTTTCTTTTCAGCGGCCTGGGCTGTGAATGCGGCGGCCAATGATAGCGCGCCGAACAAGCCCGCGAGCAGTGCCTTATGGAGTTTCATGATCCGTCCCTATCTTTGTAGCCGAGATTGGCTCTTGCGCCGTTGCTCATTGGTCCGCGCAATGACGCGTCAATGACGGCAACCTAAGGAGGGCAAAAAACTTTTAACAGTTAAAACCATCTATTTTATCGACTACTCGCGAAATTCCGTACTTTTGTCTTTGTGCGGATAAGAGGAATTCGACTGAGGCAAGGCTCTAAGAGAATAGAGCCCGTGAGATCGTGGGTACTACAGAAATTCCAATGTCCGGGAAATGGCGCGCGCACCGAACCGCCGCTTGCGATTACCCTCAGGATTTTCCAGTTGCGGAGCGAAAATCTTGACGACGGCGAAGGGGCCAGTTTCCTCTGTGAGGGTGACGGACAACAGGGACGTGATACCGGCGCCTTTGACCCGTTCGACAGTGAAAGCCAGCAATTGCGACGCGCCACTGACGGTTGGTTTATTCCTTGGAACGAGCTGTGCGGGGACTGATGAAAAAAGCGCCCCGGTCTCGATGGGCAAAGCGCGGCCAAAGGTGCTGGGATCGATGTCATCGCGAGCGCCGCTGATGAAAGTCAGCCTGGCCTGGGCTGCCTCGGTGATCGCGCGAATGGCGGCACGGCGAGGATCGGGATGCGCCCCGCTGCCATGGGTGACATCGAGATATCGTGGCAGTTTCATTTCCAGGATATTCGAGGGCGCCAGCAGCGCGGAATAGCAAGGTATGCCGATATCGCTGGTGATATCGAACAGGCGCAGGATCAGGCCGGCGCGCGTTACCCGCTCCATCAGGTCTGTCACGACGGAATCGCCCAGGCAGAGGGGATCGACGCAGCACGCCCTGCGGCTGATATTCGAGGCCACCTGCCAGAGTACATAGGCATCGCGCTCAATGCGTTCGAGCAAGCCATGGAGGCGCGCTTCTTCAATCGTATTGCCGGAGGCAAGCCCGTCCGAAGATTGCCAGAAGCGAGAACCCGTGGCGGTGCCATCCAAGATGACAGCATCGAAGGGGACGAAAGTTTGTCGGCCGGTGACAAGATCGACCCCTGGCACCCAGTCGATACGGTCGTCGCGACAAAGATCATCCTGAGAACGAGCGACCAGGCAGTCCAACGTCTCGACCATCGCAGCGTCGGCCGTCAGCTCCCTCCAGCTTGCCTTGCGCGTTGGGATCCGCGGCCGCCCGGCCACAGCCCGCTCTAACGCCTCCATGGCGGCGGACACCTTAGCGTCGAGGTCGGTAATGCCCTTGCCCTGGTTGATGACGATCGACCTGGCATTGGGCATGACGGCGTTCCAGACCGGAATGCCTGAATTGTCCAGCGTGGTCAGCCGCGCCAGCCTCGTGATGCCGTAAGCCGGCAACAGCGGCTCGATCCGCCGCAGCGTTTCTGCGGGGGAGCAGGATCGATCCGAATAGGCCGACGACGCAAATGTTGCGTCGTCGGATTGCGTGGCCATCGATTCAACCGACGAGCTGGCCGGAGGCGACGGCATCCTTCGAACTTACCGCCACGGCAAGATCGACTCCCTTGGTGATGGTCACCCCTGCGTGACGCAGCTTTTGTGCCTCAGCCAGCGCGCCGCCCTTTGGAGCCGGAAGCCGGGTAACGGTTCCAGCACCTAAGTCGGCAAGCCAGAGTTCGGTTTCGCCTGGAATGCCAATTACAACCACTTTTGTCATGACAACGTCCCTTCGTTTTTGATTGCAGTCTAAAAACCTGCTTTCAACAGGCCCTCACGGTAGTGATCTTTCTGCCACTGTTCCTTGAGCGGAACGATGGCCAGCCATTCGTCGACATTGAACTCAGGGTAGTTCTCGCGCACTTTCCGCACGAACGAACGCGCCTTCTTCTGGTTTCCCAGCATCGCCCAGCTGGCGGCCGACAGTCTTCCGGCCGGTTCGCGGTTCTGCATCCTGGAGATCGAGGCTAGGACACCCTCGTAGCGCCCGAGGCTGTAGTTCGCCCCGGCCGCCGTCCAATGATAAAGATCCGGGCAGAGCGGATTGAGGTCGATCGCCTGTTCGATCTTTTCCAATCCTTGTGCCGGCAGGGAGGCGTGGACAAGCGTGTCAGCGTGGTCGGCGATGACGTCGGCATAATGCGGGCTCAGGGTCTCGGCGAGCTCGAGGGCAGCGGCGCTCTCATCAAAATCACCGAGAAAGAGCTTAGTGACCCCCAGTTCGCGATAGCCGGCGGCAAGGTCCTGTCCTGCCGCAATGGCGCGATTGGCATGGGTTTCCGAAAGCTTGAGATGTTCAATGTCGCCGCGTGCCGTCAGCAGCCATTCCCTGGAATGGGTTCGCGCCAAACCGCTGAGGGCGGGGGCAAAATATGGACTGACCTGGACGGCTGCGCGAAACTCCCGGCGGGCTCGTCGAATGTCTGGAAGCGTCAGGTTTTGAAGATGGTGCTGGCCAAGGAGATAGTGGTGATAGGCGACGGGGTTCTGTTCGAAATATTCCCTTGCCAGTTCATTGCGCTGAACTTCGCTTATGACCCCGGATGCCACGCGGCGAGCGATCTCACGCCGCTGAAGCGGAAGATCGCTGCTCTTCAGGCTGAAGCGTTCGGCCCAGATCACCTCGTCATTGGCGATATGGATAAGTTGAGCAAACAGCGACGCCTCGTCTCCGACGTTCAAGCGGGTATCCAGGAAATACGAGATCGAATGTTGCTTGATGAGTGCGATCCGATCGGCATGCCGGCTGATTTGCGCGGAAGTGAACGGGGCAACCACGCGCAGCGTGCGAGCGGCCGAAAGGCCGATCGTGATGTCCTGGATCAACAGCTCCGCTATCGGAGGACTTGATACCTGCCCCATGTCGGGCGGCGGCAGCAGAGCGACGCGTGGAATCAAGCGCCTCATCGGCACCTCGATCGGCGCTTCGACGCGTAGAGTCGGCCGGGTCGTTATGCCGACCGCCCGCGCCTCCGGATGTCGCTTCTCGTATACCCTGCGGGCGACTTCAAGCGCATGAGCGTCGGGGGTCAGAGAAAGCGTACCCCAGATTGCGCTCTTTCGGCGTTCGAAGATCTTGCGAAGGGCGTCAACCCCGCCGTCGGCCTCGTAGGCATCCACCAGTAGCTGAGGAATATTCTCGCCATCGGGATTTATCCGCAACAAGCATACGATCGCCTCCTTAATCAAGGCCCTGTCATCGGCTGTCGTCGTCTGGAGGAGGGAATCCTCCACCGATTTCAGCAACAGACTTGCATGTCTGGTTCTCTCGCCGCTTATCCAAGCGCTGAAAGCCACCGTCTGGTGTTCAAGGCTCTCCAGAAATTCGTGGCGAAGCAGCCGCACTAAAGTGCCGATGCGCTTGATCGGCTCGTCGGTGCCGATCGCGGCCAGTTCGGTGAGGTCGCTGTCGACGGTGCCTCGGTTGAGAATGATTGTCGTCGGCGTGAACGTCAGGAATTCGGGGCCGATCTCTGCCTGCCGTGCGAGCACTCTTGATATCGTCTTGCGCAGATTGACGAGCGAGATGCTGCGGTCCTCGTTTTCCCACAGCAGACGGGCCGCATCGCCACGCGCGACCTCGTTGCGATCCGCTGCAAGCAGATAGCAGATCAAAAGAAGACCCTTCACGGGAAAGCTGACCGGACCTCCGTTGAGATCGACGAGCCGCAAATCACCGAATGTTGCCAGGCTGAACGTCATTGCTCTCCGCCACGTCTCACAGTCGTTCTATTTACAGTGCCAGAGGCCGATGCGTTACCGTATCACACAGCCGTTGCCGGATAATTTCAACGCAGCGATGCAGAGAGCCTTCGCCGCAAGGATGGTCGATAACGACAGTAGGGAGGCTAGGCTAACGTGGCTTCTCGCGGTCTTTTGTTGCAAACAATGCCTTGATCACGGGTGACATTATCCCGGTCATCGTCAGCGCCTGCGTCTTCTCCTGTTCAAAAAAATATGTCGGCGAAACAGAAAGAACCTTCGAGGCGACAAGGAGTTGAGTGGGGCCGATCGGTTCCTCGCCGATCTCGAATTTATTGAGCTGGAGGACTGAAATTCCGATTTGCTCGGCGAACCATTCCGGCGTCAAATCTGTCAGCCGCCGCCGCATCCGCACGCGAGACCCGATGTGCATGTTGATTGGGCTTGGCGCATAAATGGTCATCATCCCCTCCAACCCGAAGCGATAGAATACTCTTAATTATGTAAAGGAAATATGCAACCGAAAGCGATATGCCGTCCCGTTGTATTATCGCGATGGTTCAAACGTGGGCAGGAGGGTGAAGCAATTGCGGTTTCAACTTAACAAATGCGTGGTCCACATCTCCGTCGGTTCGAAGGTCCAGCTGGTCGGCGGTTCAGAACGCCTATCCGGCGCCTCGAGTACCGCCGCGATCAGTTCCCTGGCGTCTTCCAATTTCTGGTCGATGGCATTGGCTTTCAGCAATGCGAGGACTTCTGCAGATCGGACCGCTCCCATATTTTCGACAGCGGACAGGATGCTCTTGTAGGTTCGGTCCTTGAAGAAGATTGAGCCGGCGGCGTTCAGCAGCTTTCGATACTCATCATTGGTGATAAGGCCGGCCTCCAGGCAACGGGCAAGTGTTGCCCTGACATTTGCCAGCGGCTCGGTAAGCGGCAAAAAGCCAAGCTCAGGCGGGGCGTGCAGTTGCGCGACCTCGGCGTCGTCTTGTACCGTGTTGCTGATGAGGTCGTTATAGATCCTGCCAAGGCCGATCATCCCGAACGCAGCGCATTCCGCAGCTCTCAGCGCGCCCATGCTGGCTGCTCCGTAAACGCGAACGCCCTTCGAGAGCGCGTACAGTATCTCCTTGTGCCAGATGGCCGGCACGTGTTCGTAGACGCCATCGATCAGTCCGATCACATCGGCGCCGTCCGTCACCGCCCGGTAAACGTCCCCCTGCCGTGCCGGATCGCGCAAACAGAGCGCAGCGTGCGCCGGCAGTTCTGCACCACGCAGCGTCGGCCCGACAAAAATCACCTTCATGGCAAATCCAAGGTCCTTTCCATGGCAGGCACCCGAAGGAACTGGCTGCTTGTTCTACTTGTTTTTCATGTCAGGGACCAAAGGCCAAGTAACAATGCACATCGCGCCAATGCTTGGGGCTCGCCATGCTCTTGCAAGCAGGGGGTTTAGCGAGCCCCGCGCCATCATCGTGATGGACATGTCGTCATGAGCCTCGACGAGGCAGCAAGAAAACCGCCATCTCGGCTCACCCATGCCGACACCGTTGGGGCCCGGCTCATATCCGAAGATATTCGCCGGGCCCTTTTTGCCGCCTGCACGAGGGCACGCATCAGACGGCATGCCTTATTGGCAGTCGCTCGGTGCGCCGTCTCGGGTGATCGGAAACACCGGCTACAGATCGTTAATATCCACAACGGGTGCTTCGAAGCGAGACAAAAGGCAGTTTAAACGCCAAGACTTGCCATCAGCCGAAAGACCGCTATTTACGCGGCTCACCTACAACGGATACAACGTCGGTTCGCCAGAAGGGTCTGGCGATCGAAAATTTGGAGAAGCCGATATGGCGACTGGTACTGTAAAATGGTTCAACTCGACGAAGGGCTTCGGCTTCATTCAGCCTGACGACGGCAGCACGGACGTTTTCGTCCACGTCTCCGCAGTAGAACGCGCCGGCATGCGTGGACTGAACGACGGTCAGAAGATCACCTATGAACTGGTGAAGGACCGTAAGTCCGGCAAGATGTCGGCTGACAACCTGCAGGCATAAAGCGTAACGGCGGTCTCCCTTATGAAGGGAGGCCGCCGCTATTGTCGGTCTGCACTACGTGCCGATGGCAGCTATTTCAGCAGTCGTCTCTGATTGGGGAATATCAGGCTCACGACTTGGGTGTGTTGGCATGTCTTTGAGTGCGCGCTTTTCAGCGAAAGATGGACCGAGTACCCACTCGCGGGCAATGAACTTCCGAAGGCCAACTACCAGACATGCGTAAAGGATCGCTGCTTGCGGCAACGATCCTCATATCTGAACACTTAAGTCAGTCTATCCGAGACCCGAAGGGCCTATGCGCGGGATTCGCGCGCCGGAAGGACCTTCTTCTTCGGGCCGGGCAGCAGGCCCTCACGCTGAAGCTGCTTGCGAGCGAGCTTTCGGTGACGGGCAATGCCTTCAGCCTTTTCCCGTGCGCGCTTTTCAGACGGCTTCTCATAGGCCATACGGGCCTTGATTTCACGGAAAAGACCTTCGCGCTGCATGCGCTTCTTGAGGACGCGAAGCGCCTGGTCGATATTGTTGTCTCGCACTAGAACTTGCAAAGATGTATCCTTTTTTGTCGTGATCCGCGGTCGCGCGGCGACCACCTAGCATTCAAATCGGTGTTTGTTGTCTCGGCAGCTAGACGGATTTAAGCCAGGGCGCACGCCAATTCTGGAGAGCTTCCCGGCCGATTTAACGCTGCATATCCGAGCGCAATTGTCTTGCTGGCACGCGTCCTATCACATCGGTACGATTTTCCCATAGAAAAACGCAAAAATCTCGATTTTGTCTGCAGCGACTTCAAAAAAATCCCAGGAACAGGCAAAACCACCGTCTCCAGAAGCGCACGGCCGCGACCCATATAGTGCTTCAGACAACACATTGCGATGCTTTCGCCGGAAAATTGGCATCACGGTCATGAGTCGAAAGACCGGAAATGGAATCGCTGCGCCGGCAGAGCAGACGAATGTCTTCAAAGCTGTGCATGTCTCATACGCCTTGCGCCTTTATCACGAAGAGTTTCGTTACCGGCTGCGGGCATTTGACGTATGAGAGCCCTATGGTTCGCAGGAGGATGATCTCATGAAAACCAGTGGCAGATCGAGCAACAATGCCTTTGTGGGGATTGCCGCATCTATCGCTGTGTTTTGTTCGATTGGCATCCCGTCGGTTTCGGCGCAGACCATCATTTGTCGGGACGGACCTCGATAAGCTGCTCGACGACAAGGGAATAAAGACCGTTATCATCACCGGCACGGCGTCGGAGGGGGCCGTACTTGACACGCCGACGGACGCGGCCTCAGAAAAGGAATGAATGTCATCGTGCCGGTCGACGGAATGTCATCGACGGATCTTTACGCTGAACAATATGTCGCCTGGCACCTAACGCAGGCTCCAGGCGTTTCCAGCAAGGTCACGCTGACCAAAATCGACATGATAGAATTCTGACGAGGGACATGTTCCTGCCGCAGCGACGCCGCTGCCGCAAGAATAAAGCCGGCGGTTGGCCGGCTTTATCGATCTGGCTTGTATTGGGCGGTTGAATTTTGCCTATTTCGCGGCGATCAGTTCCAGACGGCTGACGCCGGCGGCGACATTCAGCCCTGTATTTGCTTCTGCACTGAGAGGCTGCAGGCCGAAATTCTTGGAGGTACCCCCGACCAACGCGTTTGCACCGAGGCCCACGCCGACGGTGCCCGAAGCCGAGACGCCGACATAGGTGCCCGCAAGCGCATGGTCGCCGGACTTGCTGGCGTTCAGCGTATAGACCACCCATTTCAGGTAGGATTTGTTCGTCACGCCGATATCGATGCCGAGCTTGCCGATGCTGCCGGTATATTTCTCGATGGCACCGGTTCTCTTGACGAACTGGCAGCTGACGTTTTTGCTGGAGCCGAGCAGGAGCCCGATGCCGCCGGCGACTTCACAAGACAATGTTCCCAGGCGTTCCTTCTGACCGGTGGCGGCGGGTGCCGGATGTTGTGTCTTGTGATGCACGGGGGCGGCGCTGACGGCCGACGCGAAGGCGATCGAGGAGATCGCGGCGATTGCAACGAGGGTTTTCATTGGAGCTCCTTGTCTGCTCAGGATACGGCACGAACACGCCGTCAGGTCCTAGAACGGCGGCGCCCCGATATTGTTCCCTCTCTATGAAATCCATAGTTGCAATTGCGCCAAATTCGCGTCTGCAAGCACCCAGCTGAAGATCGTCTATGAACAGCAGGACGAAGCCATGAGACCGCTGCAAGACATCCTTAGCGCCTAAGACAACATGCCAAATGTCGCCCGCCCCAGTTTCGTCTGAAGCTAAGGTTCGTATGGCGCTTTCCAGGCCATTGATAAACAAATGAACGGAAGCAGAGATGGCTGAGCCCGCGCAGCTCGTCGAGCTGGAGGCAGAGTTTTGACGCCACCGAGGAGCAACGTACTTCTCAATTGCCGCTGCACTTTCAGCTGGCCCCTCTTAGGTGCCATGCCTAAGCCTATCACGATAGCCGCCATTCAAAAGCCGTAAAGCTGAGGAGTGTCATGGCGATACAGACACGTCGAGAATGAGATCTCACCACCCGTTGAGCATGTCTGTGACAGCAGCGTCCCCTCCAGGACGCTGTGTTTGCCGCAACGGGTTTCACCCCCCAAGGACCTGAATGAGAAGGTTCGCCGCGACCAAAGCAGATTTGCGAGGTTTAATGCGATGTATTCCATCCCGGACAATGTTCCAGTTTCTATTATCATTCCGAATTACAACTACGGCCGCTTCCTGAGGCGCAGCATCGACAGTGCGTTGGAGCAGAGTCACGACAATGCCGAAGTCATTGTCGTCGACGACGCCTCGACCGACGAGACCGCCGACGTCGTCGCCTCGTACGGGTCCCAGATCAAGACATGCCTGAGGGAAGTCAACGGCGGCCATGCGGCTGCCTTCAACACCGGATTTGCATCCAGCAGCGGCAGGATCGTGCTTTTTCTCGATGCGGACGATTATCTTTATCCGAACGCCGTATCTGAAATCATCGACGCTTGGGAGGACGATACGGCCCAAGTGCAATTCCGATTGCACATCGTTGACGAGCAGCAACAGGTGAAAGACGTCTTTCCGCCACGTGAGCTGCGGTTCGATTCAGGCGATGTTACCCCGCATCTGCTGCAAAAAGGCCGTTATCAGACCAGCGTTACAAGCGGTCTGGCGTTTCCGCGCTCTACCTTGGATGCTGTCATGCCTGTTCCGGAGACGGATTTCCGACAAGGAGCTGACGGTTATCTGGCGACCGTTGCGCCCCTCCATGGCATGGTGACCTCGATCGATACCTGCCTTGGCGCCTATCGCATGCATGGCGACAATCATTCTGCCTTTGCAGAGAAACTCGGCCAACGGGCGCGCTGGCGGGTCCAGCATGATTTTCGCCGCCTGGAAGCCCTGTCGGATCAGGCAGCCGAGATTGGTCTGGAGGTAGCGCCGGACATCGGCCTCCGCGATCCTGTCCATCTGGAGGAACGCCTGGCATCGCTTTGCATCGACCAGTCCCAGCACCCTGTCGCCGACGATAGCCGGCTTGCCCTAGCTGCCGCCGGCGCCTGTGCCAGCATGGAGATGAATACGTCGCTGCGGCGCCGTGCGATGCTGGCAGCCTGGTTTCTTTCCGTCGGTGTCCTTCCCCTTCGCCTGGCGAAATCGGTCTTGTCATGGAAGCTCGTCGCTTCGTCGAGACCCGCCTTCCTGTTGCGCATTTCGAAGGGAATACGTCGCGCCTTGGGATAGGTCGTTCAGTGGTTGCGGCTTACGTCAAATCCGTATCTCCCGGGCGTCGAAATAGTGCTTCAGACCCTCAGCGCGCGCCGTCTCGTCGGCATAGGCAACATAGCTGTCGGGCCGCAGTAGATAGACGGCGTCCCGCGCCAAGCCAATCGCCTCAAAGTGCTCCTGCCAAGCAAACACATGCAGCGGCATTTCATGGGCCTGGCACCAGGCAGCGATATCGGGCATCGGGGTGCCGTAGACGTGGACCTGCCACGTCATCGCTTTGAGGGAGTGCTGATTGTCGCCGTCGCTGGTCTTTACCCAGGGCAATCGATCGCCGCCATGAACCTTGCCGGCCTTGCCGCTGCTGAGAGGGCTATCCCGGTAATTGAGCGTCAGCTGCGACACGGTGCGAAAAGCCCATTCGCGCCAGCTGTCGAAACCTGCAATCACCGGCACGACGAGCGGGACGATCCGGGTCCGGATGAAATCGGCAACGCCCCCTTCTGCGGTTGCAAGTGTGAAGGCTCGATCCGTGGTTTTGACGAGCTTGCGTGCAAACCCGATTCTTTCCGCCTCATAGCTATCGAGGAGGGCACTCGGCGCCCGGCCGTCGATCACCGCCTTCAGCTTCCAGGCAAGATTGATCGCATCGCCGATGCCGGTATTCATGCCCTGGCCGCCGGCCGGGCTATGGATATGAGCCGCATCTCCAGCCAGGAAGGCGCGGCCTTTGCGAAAGCTGTCCGTCACCCGGTGATGGACATGATAGGTCGAGAACCAGTTCACGGCCTTCACCTCGACTTTGAGGTGGTTCATCGCACGATCGTTGATGTCTTCGAATTTCAGGGCCCGGCCCGGGTTCGATTCACCCTCGCGAACCGTTCCGATCAATCGGGCCCGACCATCGCCGGCGAGCGGGAAGACGGCCAAAAAATCGGCCTCGTCCAGGTCGACATGCAGCTCGCCGTCTATCGGCGGTCCTGCGGCTTCGATATCGGCGACATAGAACATCTGCTGGTAGGTGCCACCGGGAAAGCCGGTATCCATGACCTGTCGAACCAGGGAGCGGGCACCATCGCAACCGGCGACATAGCTTGCCTTGCAAACTTCCTCCGTGCCATCGGGTTGTCGCACGCGCAACCGGACGTGATCGCTCTCTTCTTCGTAGCCTAGCAGTTCCGTCTGCCGCTCGACGGAAATGCCCATCGTCTGGAGCGTCTCGACAAGCAACTGTTCATGCTCGTCCTGAGGAAAGATGTGGAGGAACGGGTAGGGGGTAAGATCGGCGCCGGCGTCCTCAAACGAGATACGTGCCTCGCGTCGTCCGCTGACCCAGAGATTTGCAGCCGGAACCCTGTGGCCGCGTTGGATGATGGTCTTTGCAAGATCAAGCTGGCTATAGAGCTCCAGCGTTCGCGCATGCACGGCCAGCGCCCGCGATGTGGTCCCGGGACTTGCGGTCCTGTCAATGATCCTGATGTTGATGCCCAGCTTGGTAAGCCACAGTGCAAGAACAAGACCGGTCGGCCCGGCGCCCACGATGAAGACGTCGCTACGGATCATTTCGTTCTCCCGCTTCTGCCTTTGTCATTTGCACGCGGCCTTTGCCTGGGGATTGTTGGGTCTGTCGATTTTCGTCGCCGTCTTACCCTTCGCTTTCGCGGAAGCGGCGCAGTCGATCGTGGCTCTTGCGTCGAGATGTTTGCTGCCCGGCGAGCGCGGGTCGATCATTGCCGGCTCCTTGCCAACCGGTTCTCCGACGGGGTTCGCGTCCGACGCCGTGCCCTTGCTGTTTCCACTCGGGTCGCCGCTCGGGCTGGTGTTGCTCTGAACCAGCGTTGCGGAGGCCAAGCCTATGGACAGAAGGGATATGCTGATGAGCTTGCAAAACATTACCTTTCCTCCTTGCCTGCTCGTTCAATCATCGGCGGAGGGCATTTGTTCCGGGCCCATTTCACCTGACGGCGCGGATTTCGGTTTTTCTTGAACGGCCGGCTGCGCCTTGGCGGATCGCGAGAGGACGAAACCTACCGCCGACACCGCATCGTCGACGCTGACGTCGCAACGCGCCACAAGCTCCGGGGCGGCCGCATCGATCAGATCGCGGGCACGGTCGTGGACGCGGGCATATTGAACGTGTTTGCCCGCTATTTTGAGGCTGGCGTCGAATTCCAGCAGTGCATCGAGCGCGGTACTGTCGAGGTCGAAGCTTTCTTCGAGGCTGACGATGACAGCGCGTATATCGAGCTCTTCACGAACGCTTGCAGCGATCGAGCTCAGCATTGCATCGGCATTGGCAAAGAACAGCGGCTGCCCTGGCCGCCAGATGGAAATATGCGCGATCGGTGTCGCGTCCGGGTGGCGGGCAATATCGACGAAGTCGTGTCCTTGGCCGAGCCGGCCAAGACGGGCTACATAGGGCGAGGCCAGGCGCCGGAGCAGCGCTGCCAGCGACAGCGCGATCGCAAAGACAACTCCGTTGAGGACACCGAGCGTCATGACGCCAACCGCGGCAGCCAATGCGATATAGAAATCCCGTTTCAGCTGCCAAAGACGCAGCAAGGGCAGGGGATCGAGAGCATGGGTCAGGGCTGCGATGACCACCGCTGCCAGCACCGGTTGAGGGAGCCTGGCCACCAGATCGGCGGCAAAGACAATGAGCCCGACAAGGCCAAGGGCTGCGACGACCGCCGTCGCCCGCGTCCGCGCTCCGGCAGCCTCGCTGGCAGAGCCCGCCGAAAACCCGGCTCCGACCGGCATGCCTTGAACAAGCGCACTTGCAAGATTGGCCACTCCCAGCGCTCCCAGTTCCCGATTTGCCGTCACGCTATCGCCCTGGCGCAGCGACAGCGAGCGGATCGTGCCCCAGGATTCGGCAAACAGGATGAGAACAAGCGGCAGCGAATAGGGCAGCAGAGCCACGAGGTCCCGCCATTGGCCAGATGAGAAGGACGGCCACTGCGGCAGGATCGGGATCGGTCCCACCAGCGCCACGCCGTGATCGGAAAGATGAAGCAGCCCCGACACTGCAATTCCGGCGACAAGGACGAGAAAGGCACCCGGCAGAAAAGGCGCGCGACGCAGGACAAGTAGAGCCAGAAGTGCAGAAGTGCCGACCAGAACGCTCGGCAAATGCCACTGCGGAAAGGCTGACAGAAGCCAAAGCGTCAGGTGAAAGATGTCTTTCGCCGGCACGGATATCCCGGTCAGGGTCGGTAACTGTCGCAAAATGATGGTGATCGCCAGCCCGAATGCAAATCCGCGCAGAACCGGTCGCGAAACGAAGCCGGCAAGGTTTCCAAGCCGCAGGGCCGATGCCGCCAGAAACAGGACCCCCACTAACGCCACCATGACGGTGACAAGGAAGGCCTTGTCGCCGGCTGGGCCGGGCATTGCCGCAAAGGTAGCAGCAAGGATTGCTGCCGAGGAAGAGGTGGGTGTGACGATCGCGAAACGGCTTTGCCCGATGGCGCAATAGGCGAGGCACCCGGCAATCGCCGCGAAGATCGCCCGCTGGGGCGCAAGGCCAGCTATACCCGCGTATGCTACCGCTTCGGGCAGCATCAGCCCTGCTACCGAGATGCCGGCTATCCAGTCACCCTTGCGCATTGCCGGCCATCACTCCCTTGACCCTTGGACGTGTCTCCATAGCATGAATTGTGCACGGGGAAACGGAAGGCGCAGTTAATCAGACAGTGGCGGTCTATTCGACCCTGCTGCGCGCGCGCGGGCGCTGATCGTTGCGCTCGTGCTCGAAAATCGCCGCGGGAAGCGCAGGGAGACCGCGGATAATATCGGCACCCTTTTCGCCAACCATGATCGTCGGCGCGTTGGTATTACAGGAGGGAACGCGCGGCATGACCGAGCTGTCGCAGACGCGAAGCCCCCCTACTCCATGGACCTTCAGATCGAGGCCTACGACCGCCTCCGGGCCGTTGCCCATCTTGCAGGTTCCGACAGGATGATGGTCCGTTTTCGCGTTGGCGCAGCCATAATCGAACAGCTCTTCGTCTGTCGTCACCTTGGGGCCTGGAAGTCGCTCGGCCATGATGAACGGCTTAAGGGCCGCCTGTTGGAAGATCTCGCGGGCGATCTTCAGGCCTTCTAGCGACATTGCCCTGTCATGGGGGTCCGACCAGTAGTTCGGATCGATCAAAGGAGCGCCTGCCGGATCGGAGGATGCGAGCCTGACGGTTCCACGCGAACGCGGATGGAGATAGGCGGAATTCAAGGTGACGCCGGCATTCTTCAATTTCTCCACGCCCGCCTCGATGCCCGAGCCAAGGCCGAGGTGGAACTGGATATCGGGAGAGCGCGCCTCCGGGTCGGCATACCAGAACCCGCCGGTCTCAAACAGCGACGAGGCGACCGGGCCTGTGCGGAACAGGACATATTCGAGGCCCGCCCAGAGCGTGCGGTGAAGCTTGGCGACGCCGTCATAGGTGTGGTCGCCGGTGCATTCCGCGATCACGAACAGATCGAGATGATCCTGCATGTTGGAGCCGACGCCCGGCAGGTCGTGCAGCACTTTCACGCCGACCGATGACAGGTGGTCGGCCGGACCGATCCCGGACTGAAGCAGCAATTTCGGCGAACCGATCGCGCCGGAGGTTACAAGCACCTCCCGGTCGGCCAGAATCGTCTCGATGCCAGACGTGGTTGCGATCTCGACGCCGATTGCGCGACTGCCTTCAAGGACAATACGGGTAGCGCGCGCGCCAAGCTTCACCGTAAGATTCTTGCGGTTGCGAATGGGATTGAGATAGGCAAGCGACGCCGACGAGCGTCGGCGATTGCGCTGTGTCAGCTGGTAGAATCCGACGCCGGCCTGCTGCTTGCCGTTGAAGTCGTGGTTGTATGGTATGCCGAGTTCTTGGCCGGCACGGATATAGGCGTCGCAGATTGGCAAGGCCGAAACCGGCATCGACACGCCGAGAGGTCCGCCATAGCTGTGGTAATCGTCGGCGAAGCGTTGGTTGTCCTCGGCGCGCTTGAAATAGGGAAGCACCTCCCGGTAGCTCCAGCCCTCGCAGCCCTCTTCCCGCTCCCAGCTGTCGTAGTCGGCAGCATTGCCGCGCGTATAAAGCTGGGCGTTGATCGACGAGCCGCCGCCGATGACTTTTGCCTGGGTGTAACGCAGGACGCGACCCTTCATGTGTTTCTGCGGAACCGTCTGCCAGCCCCAGCTTGCCACCCCCTTGGTCATCTTGGCAAAGCCGGCCGGCATGTGGAAAAGCGGGTTCCAATCGCTGCCGCCCGCTTCAAGCAAGAGGACCTTTACTATCGGGTCTTCCGAAAGTCTGTTGGCGAGTACGCAGCCTGCGGGACCCGCGCCGGTGATGATGTAATCGAATGCCATGGTCTGTTCCTACAATCGCGCGATCGACAAGCCGCCATCGGCATCGATCACCGAACCTGTCGCAAAACCGAAGTCGCCGGTTGCCAACGCAGCCACGATGGAGCCCACGTCTGCAGGTTCTCCCCATCGTTTCATTGGCACCAGTCCATCGGCGATGAGAGCATCGTACTTTTCGGAGACCTTCGCCGTCATGTCGGTGCGGATGATGCCCGGGCGGACTTCGAAGACGCCGATGCCGCTTTCCGCCAACCGTAGGGCGAGGCCCTTTGAAAAGGTCGATAGCCCTGATTTGCTGATGCAGTAATCGAGCCTTTCGGGCGAACTCAAAGACGCGGAGACCGAGGTGATATTGATCACCGATCGGGCCTTTTCCGAACCGGCACTGTCGAGCATCGCCTTTACCACCGCTTGGGTGAAGAAGACCGTGCCGCGCAGGTTGGTGGTAATAATCGCATCGAAATTCTCAGGGCTGAGATCGAGGAAATCGCAGCGGACAACGGAGGCCATGCCGGCGTTGTTGACGAGGCAATTCACCTTGCCAAAACAGGATAGTATCGTTTCGACGGTCTGCCGATGTGCCGAGACGTCGGACAGGTCAGACTTTATGTAGATCGCCTGTCCGCCATACTCTTTCAGGTCATCGACGACGCTGTCATGCGGCTTCAGGTCATCGATCCCGGTGAGGGCGACGTCGAAACCGGATTTGGCAAGCGCCGTGGCGCTCGACAGACCAATGCCGCGACGGCCGCCGGTGATGACGGCGACAGGCCTTGATGCATCCCCCATAATGATAGCTTCCCCCCTTGCTCGGCTGCGATCGATCAGCGCGGCATCCACCAGCCGGTGCGCGCACCGATGTGCATGTTGAGCGTCTTTGTTTCGGTATAATCTTCCACCGCGTGGCGACCGAGCTCGCGCCCCTGGCCGGACTGCTTGTAGCCGCCAAAGGGTAGCTCCGATGCGCCATCCATGAAGGTGTTCATCCAGATCGTTCCGGCTCGCACCTTGCGGCCGACGGTCAGGCATGTGTCGAAATCACGGCTCCACACGCCGGCGGAAAGACCGTAGTCGATGGCGTTGGCAATCGAGATCGCCTCATCGAGCGTCTCGAAGGTGAGAACCGAAAGCACCGGCCCGAAGACCTCCTCGCGTGCCACGGCCATGTCGGGGGTCACATTCGAAAGAATGGTCGGCTCCATGAACTGCCCCATCCCGAGATCGACCGTCTCGCCCCCATAAGCAACCCTGGCGCCTGCGGCTTTCGCCCCGCTGACATAGTTCGATATCTTTTCGAGGTGCTGCGGCGTGATGATGGCGCCGACCTGCGTTGCCGGATCCAGCGGATCGCCGACCTTGACCTTTTTCGACAGCGAGGCGATGCGCGCGATGACGTCGTCGGCAATGCTCTTGTGGAGGATCAATCGCGAGCCGGCGTTGCAGCATTCGCCGGCGTTGAAGTAGGCGCCGAACACGGCAGCGTCGATAAAGGCGTCGAGGTCGGCATCGGGGAACACGATCTGCGGGTTCTTGCCGCCGAGTTCCAGTGAGACTTTCTTCAAGGTTTGCGCAGCATTGGCCATGGTCAGCTTGCCGACGCCGGTGGATCCGGTGAAGGACACCATGTCGACGTCTGGATGCGTTGTCATCGTGGCGCCGACGTCCGGCCCCGTGCCCACCAGAATATTCACGACGCCGGCCGGGACGCCCGCATCGATCAGGATTTCGCCGAGAACCAGTGTCGAGCCCGATGTCAGTTCCGATGGCTTGACGACGCAGGTGCAGCCTGCAGCCAGCGCGAATGGGAGTTTCTGGCCGACGATGAGGAAGGGGAAATTCCACGGCGTGATGATCGAAACGACGCCGATTGCTTCGCGCAACACCACGCCCAATGTGCCGTCACCAAGCGTGTTATAGCTTTCGCCGTGCAGGTCGCGCGCAAGTGCAGCGGCATACCGCCAGATATCCACGGAACCGGCGATTTCGGCGCGAACCTGGGAGATCGGCTTGCCGGCCTCGATGGCGTCCAGATAGGCAAGTTCCTCGGCGCGCTCGGAGATCAGATCGGCAGCCTTCAATAGCACACTCGAACGTTGCGCGCCGGTCTGGCCCGACCAGATGCCGCTGTCGAATGCCTTGCGCGCCGCCCCGATCGCGCGTTCGACATCGACCTTCGTTGCCGCCTGATAGCGGCTGACGACCACGCCGTGGCTTGGGGCAACGCGCTCCAGTGTGCGGCCTTCCGCGCCAGTGATCCATTCGCCGTCGATCAGCATCTTGAATTCGCGAACCTTGAGATTGGCGAGCGTCTTTGGAGCCACCAGAATTGTCATTACCATTCTCCCTTGAATTCTGCCGGACGTTTGCCCGAGAACGCAGCGACGCCTTCCTTGAGGTCGCCGGTCTTGGCGACCAGAATGGAGCCGAGCGTCTCGACGGCAGCGCCGTTGTCCTCACCGTTGGCAACGGCGAGCATGAGTTTTGAAATCTCCAATGCAGCCGGTCCGCGCATCGCGATCCGGGCTGCATATTCCCTGGCTCCGTTCAAGGCCCCGCCGGTTTCGACCACGTGGTCGACCAGTCCGTGGGCCTGGGCCTCTTCGGCCATAAACATCTCGCCGCCAAGCACCATGCGGCGCACGATCTGCGCTCCGAAGCGCTTGACCAGCCGTTGCGTACCCGACCATCCTGGCACCATGCCGAGCGAGGTCTCCGGCAGGCCGATCTTCACATGCCGTTCCGCGATGCGGATATCGGCGGCCGCCGCCAATTCGAGCCCGCCGCCGAGCGCATGGCCGTTAACGGCGGCAATCAGCGGCATGCGCAGTGTTGCCAAACGATCGAAAACACGGTGACCGAAGCGCACCCAGGCATGGCCGAATTCGTTGGCCTGCATGCCGCCCCAGGCCTTGATGTCGCCGCCCGCCGAGAATGCCTTGCCGGCGCCGGTCAGGATCGCCACACGGATGGCACCGTTCTCTTCAACCTGGTCACAGGCTGCCGACAATTCCTTCAGCATGTCGATGTCGAGCGCGTTCAGCTTATCAGGCCGCGAGATCGTAATCGTCGCGATCGGCCCGTCGGTATCGATCCTGATGCGGGATTGCGACATGTCTCAGGCTCCCTCGAGCAAGCGTGGCGGCTTTGTCGGAAGGGACAGACCGATGGCACTTTCGGTGAAGAGCGCGGCGTCCATGACCTTCAGGCTCGGCGAGACGATCAGTGGAAATTCCGATTGCGCAAGGATATGGCTCGCCAGATCAACGCCTGGCGCGATTTCGGTCAGCATGATGCCATCAGGCGTCAGCCTGAGCACGCAGCGTTCGGTCACATAGGTGATGTCCTGTCCCTGGGCGACGGCGCGCTTGCCCGAGAAGGTGATGTGCTCCACCTCGTTGACCAGCTTCTTCAGCTTGCCTTCCTTCTCGATGACGAGCTTGCCTGCTTCGATGGAAAGCTTCGCCCCGGCGTTGAACATGCCGGAGAAGACGATCTTCTTTGCCCGCCCGGTAATATCGACGAAGCCGCCGGCACCCGCCGTAACGTGCGGGCGGAACGAGAGCTTCGAGACATTGACCGAACCATCCTGGCCGATTTCGAGGAAGGAAAGCAGCGAAGCGTCGAAGCCTCCACCCTGGAAATAGGTAAACTGGTAGGGAGACGGCATGTATGCGTCGGCATTCGAGGCGCAGCCGAAGGCGAAATCGAGGAGGGGAACGCCGCCAACCGCCCCTTGCTCGATAACCCACGTAATCGCGCCATGCAGACCTTCCTCGATCAGGATCCGCGGCACATTGGCCGAAATACCGAAGCCGAGATTGACGCAGCTGCCGCCCTCCAGTTCCTGCGCGACGCGCCGAGCGATGACCTTCTGGACGTTGAAATCCGGGACGCCGAAGCTGTCGAGGGGGTGGAATATCTCGCCGGAAATCGCCGGATCGTAGAGGGTCTGTGTCGTCTGCTTCTGGTCGGGGTCGACGACGATGTAATCGACGAGCATTCCGGGCACGCGAACGTCGTGCGGCTTCAATGTGCCTTCCTTGGTGACACGCTTGACCTGCGCGATGACAATGCCTCCATTGTTGCGGGCTGCAAGAGCCTGATCGAGACCGCCGAGATAGGCGCCCTCGTGTTCATAGGTAAGGTTGCCGCGCTCGTCGGCAGTCGTCGCCCGGATGATCGCGACGTTGGGGGGGATCGATGGGAAGAACAGCCACTCCTCGCCCTCGAAGGCGATTTTCTTGACGACCGGAACGCCAGCCGCTGCCGCATTCATGGCGCAGCCTTGGAATTCAGGGTCAACGAAGGTCCCAAGGCCCACCTTGGTGATGACGCCCGGACGCTTGGCGGCTGCCTCGCGGTGCATGTCGAATAGAACACCTGACGGGATATTGTAGGCCGGGATATCGTTCGCGCCGATCATTTGCCAGATGAGGGGAGGCTCCGCAGTCGAAGGCCCGGACGGATAGGAGCCGCCGATGATCCTTGCGAGAAGCCCCTTGCGGGCGATGTGATCGACGCCCTTAATGCCGCTCATGTCGCCGGCGGCGATCGGATGAAGCGTTGTGATCGCGCGCGGGTGGCCTGTCGCCTCGAAGCGTTCGCCGATTGCCTTCAGCATCAGATCCGGGCAGCCGAGGCCGCTGGAAGACGACACAGATACGACCGCGCCATCCGGGATCAGGGCTGCTGCTGCTTCAGGGGTGATTTGCTTGCTCATAATCTCTCAAAGTCCGGATTTGACGGTGACCGCGTGGCCGGTTCTGGCTGCCTCAACCACGGCAAGGCCTGTGGCCAACGACCAGATGCCATCCTCGCCGGTTGCCGATGGCTGTCCTTTTCGCGAGATTGCCGAGTGAAAGGCGTGCAAGGCGGTCTCGTAAAGATTGCGATCGTCTAAAGGCAGGTGTTGCTCGCCGTCTGCCGTGCGCAATGTGACGGACCCTATCGCTCGCTGCGTCATGACATTCCGGCCGATCAGCGATCCCTCGGTACCGTGAACCTCGAAACCGGTTTCGGCAAACTTCGTGGTGAAGCCGTCGTGGAACTGGGCGATGACACCGGATTTGAAGCGCATAACGCCCATGACCGCATCCTCCAGGCCTTCCTTGCCCATTCCACCCGACTGGCTGAAGGCGACGACCTGCGTCGGATCGTCATTCAGGACAAAGCGTAGCGTGTCGGCGTCGTGGACCGTAATGTCGAGAATGACGCCACCGCCGGCTCCCGGCTTGTCCAGACGCCAGCCCTGCAAATGGGGCGGCAGATAGACAGCGTGGAACACCCGAGCAGACAGCGGCCTGCCGATCTTGCCCGAAGCGATAGCCTCGCGCATCGCGCGGTGGCTGGCAGCGTTGCGAAGATGATGGTTGGTGGCGATGACGACGCCGGCATCCTTTGCCGCCTTTATCATCGTGTGGCCATCGGCAAGCGATATCGCCAGCGGCTTCTCGCACAATATATGCTTGCCGGCACGGGCAGCAGCAATCGCCTGGTCGCGGTGAAGCTCGTTGGTGGTCGAAATGTAGACCGCGTCGATCGACGGATCCCCGATCAGTTCGTCAAGCGCCGTCACCGATTTCGGAATGCCATTTTCGGCCGCATAGGCAGCTCCTCGCGCAGCGCTCGTGCTCATCACCGAGGCGATTTCCCCGCCGGATGCCCTGATCGCATCTATCACCCACTCCTTGGCGATCGTGCTTGCTCCCACCAGTCCCCACCGAACGGCCATCATGCGGTCCTCCTTCCTTTGTCAGTCAAGGCCGTGCCGCTGCTTTCGCGCACCACGAGGCGCACGGAACTGACGATCGCCTCGGCGTCCGCATTGCCGGAATTGATCTGTTTCAACAGCAGCTGTGCCGCGCGGCGGCCCATTCCCTGCGGGTCAACCGACACGGTCGTCAAAGCCGGAACCGCCGTCTTTGCCTCGATGACGTCGTCGAAGCCGACGACTGCGAAATCATCTCCCGGCTCCAGCTTGTTCGCGCGAAGTCCGTCACAGACGCCGAAGGCCACCGCATCGTTGAAGCATAAAGCCGCCGTTGGGCGCTCGGTGAGCTTAATCGCGCGGCCGATGGCATCGACACCGCCGGCCCTTGAAGGCGCAGAGCTTATTGCCAGCCCGCCGTCGAAACCTATACCCGCGGACTTAAGGGCATTGCGATAGCCGCCGAGGCGTTCTGTAAACACGGCTGTATCCGCAAACCCACCAAGGAATGCGATACGCCGATGGCCAAGCTCAACCAGATGCTCGACGGCAGCCAGGGCCCCTGCGTGATTGTCCGACATCAGCGAAGAAACCTTGACCCCATGAACATTGCGCACGACGACCACGACGGGGATCCCGCTTGCCACCAAAGGTTTCAGGTCTGCGGCATCGGTACCCCTTGCCGGCGAGACGATCAGGCCGGAAATACCATGCTCGCGCATCGAGGCGATGACTTCGCGCTGCCGGTCAGCGTTCTCGGCCGTGTTGGAAAGAAATTGCACATATCCTGCAGATTGCATGACATCATCGACGCCAACGGCAAGTTCGGCAAAGAAGCTGTTCGTCAGATCGTTGACGACGATGCCGACGATCTTCGATTTCGAGTTCGACTGACGGAGATTGGCAGCGCCACGGTTATAGACATAACCGAGCTCGCGAATGACGGCGGTCACCTTGGCCCGCGTCACTTGATTGACCAACGACGAACCCTGAAGCACGAGCGATACCGTCGATTTCGATACGCCGGCTGCGCGGGCGATTTCGACGACTGTAATTCGTTTCTTCGTCATTGCGTTTCTCCCTTTTCGTCGGCCCGGTGTAGTGCATTTAATTGGAACGATCTAAATCTGTCAAGCAAGCCCAGGCTGAATTTTGCCATCAGTGGCGACGACGAACAATTCTGATGCAGCGAGGTTAGGCATTTCGTCATATTTATCATATTCTATTTTTAAATATGCTGTTGATGACCTGCAAGACGGAGACAATCTCCAGGAGTCATGTTGCGGTAAATTTTTGGCTTGATATTTGGAACGATCTAAATTATTGGCAATATCCATTCGTTGGAGGGAGACATGATGATCGCGCTACAACTGCCGAAAGCCGACCGTATCGTTGAGCAATACCGGCTGTCCGGTCAGTCGATCGAGCGGCCCGCCAGTCCCCCGACATTCAACCGCATTGCTTACGCAGCCGCCCACGTCGTCTCCGATCCGCTGAGGGACCTGGACCCCTGGGGCCGGCCCGCAATCGATTGGGACGCAACCATCGCCTTTCGTCATCACCCGTGGAGCCTGGGGTTCAAGATCGCGGAAGCCATGGACACGGCGCAGCGCGGCATGGGGCTGGATTGGGCGGGCGCCCAGGAGCTCATCCGTCGCTCGCTCGGGGCAGCGCGCAGTACGCCGGGCGCGGATCTCGCCTGCGGCGCAGGCACCGACCATCTGGCTGCGATAGACGCAACGTCGCTCGATGACGTTATCAAGGCATATGAGACCCAAATCGAATTCGTGGAGAAACACGGTGGTCGCGCAATCGTGATGGCAAGTCGTGCTTTGGCGCGGCTCGCCCGTTCGCCTGGCGACTATGCGAAGGTTTATGGCCGCATCCTTTCGCAGGCGAAGGACAAGGTCGTTCTCCATTGGCTGGGCGATATGTTCGATCCGCAGCTGGCCGGTTATTGGGGCGGGGAGGGGTTCGAAGGTGCGCTCGACAGTGTTCTTTCGATCATCGGCGAGAACGCGGGCAAAGTTGAAGGCATCAAGATTTCCTTGCTCGACAATGCCAAGGAAGTGCAGCTCCGCAACCGCCTGCCGGAAGGCGTCGCCTGCTTCACCGGCGACGACTTCAATTACGCCGAGCTTATCGCGGGGGATGGCACGCGTTACAGCCACGCGCTCCTCGGTATCTTCGATGCGGTCGCGCCCTCCGCCTCCAAAGCTCTCGCCGCGCTAGCTGTGGGCGACGTTGCCGCATTCCGATCCGTCATCGAACCTACGGTCCCGCTGTCGCGGAAGATATTCGAGGCGCCTACGCAATATTACAAGGCGGGCGTCGTCTTCATTGCCTGGTTGAATGGCCACCAATCGCACTTCTCGATGCCGGCCGGACTGCAATCGGCGCGCGGCCTCCTTCATTATGCGGATGTCTTTCGTCTGGCGGACCAGGCGAATGTCCTCGACAAGCCGGAGCTTGCCGTCCGCCGAATGAAGGTGCTGACGGAACTCTACGGCGTGGCATGAGGGGTGTTGTCTGGAAGGCGCGGCCAAAGCGACAACCCTCTAATCCGCATTTTCCAACATGGAGAAGTTAAATTGAGGCTTCAGCAAGATCTGCATATCGGCCATCTCGTCGCCGGCGATCCGGGCAAGCAGAACGCGTCCCATCCGTTCTCCCGTGTCTGTCAGGTCTTCGTAGATCGTTTCGACCTTTGGCTGGATCTGGCTCAAAAGCTTGGACGTTCGTTTGGCAACGACGTCGTATTCCTTGCCCAGAGTGAGGCCGTGGTCGCTCATGCCGGTAATCGTCGCGAGCGCCGAGACCTCGCCGCCGCAAGCAAATCCGTCGGGCGCGTCAGGCAGTCCTGCGCGCCGGCTTATATGGTCGCGGATCTGGTCGACCGGACAGTCCAGGTCGATCTCGTCGGGGATCTCATGGGCAACGCCCGCCTCTCGCACGGCAGTCATGAAGCCATGCAGCAGGTGCTGGGAGAAAGTGAGGCGCTTTGGCGGGAGGATGATCATTGGCTTGCGCCGGCCGCGAAGGATCAGCCACTTCGTCGCTTCGTAGGCGAAGCTGAAATTGTCGTAGTCGACATAGGGATGTTCGGTCGTAAACTCGGTTCTTCCGTGGGTGACGAAGGGGAAGCCGTTTTCCAGAAGCAGACGCACGCGTGGGTCAAACGGTTCGGTGCGGGAGAATATCAGACCGTCCGCCATGCCGTTGCGGACAATGTAGCGAACCGCGTCGATGTTACTGCCATTGATGAAATTCGGCGTCACGATGAGATGGTAGGGCGTATCCCTCAGGGCTTTGGCCAGACCATGCATAAGCGAGATCCCGTAGCCGAGGATTTCCTCATGCGGGTCGAGGAGAACACTAATGACGTTGGTTCTGCCGGTCTTGAGGCGCTGCGCGGCGCGATCCGGCAAGTAGCCTATCTCGGCGGCAACCTCGTGAATGTGCTTGCGGGTTTCAAGCGATATCTGCGGGGCATTTCCGAGCGCGCGCGACACGGTGGTGACTGCAAAGCCGGTCAGCTCGGAAATCGTTCGAAGCGTCGGTTTGCCGGATTTCGGCGTCGTGCGGGATGTCGAGGTCTTGCCGGTGTCTTTCAATTGAATGCCCGATCCCGTGATGTTGGTTGCAGTTTCTACTCGGTCAGGTGAGTCTAAGCAACGTATTTGTGAAAACGTTTATTCGCAGTTTAACATGGTCCTCATTCGATGGGATGAGGTCTGCTAGACGAAGTAATAGTAGCAAAAACAGAAGCTTGGTCGAGAGGAATAAAGTGCGTGAAGACGTTTTTGGCCGCTTGACTTCGTGTAACTTATAACGTTTTAAATAGGCGCGCGGTCAATAGGCCGCACGAAGAATTGCTTCCCGCATCAAGCGGGATGGCATTTGATGGCGGAGGAGGAGCTTCCGCCTGAACGACTTGCAACCGGGAGGGAACGATGCGCAAGTTTATGATGACGACGGCAGTGGCAGCATTGATGGTAGCAGGCTGCGGTGCAGCCCATGCCGCTGACGTTAAAGAAGTACAGATGCTTCATTGGTGGACATCGGGCGGCGAGGCTGCGGCACTCAACGTGCTCAAGGGCGACCTTGCCAAGGAAGGCTATGCCTGGAAGGACGTACCAGTGGCAGGCGGCGGCGGCGATGCTGCCATGACGGCACTGAAGGCAATGGTGGCAGCAGGAACCTATCCGACTGCATCCCAGATGCTCGGTTACACCGTCCTCGATTACGCCCAGGCCGGCGTGATGGGCGATCTGACCGAAACCGCCAAAAAGGAAGGTTGGGACAAGTCGGTGCCGGCAGCGCTGCAGAAGTTCTCGGTCTATAACGGCAAGTGGGTAGCAGCTCCGGTCAATGTCCACTCGGTCAACTGGCTGTGGATCAACAAGGCAGTCATGGACAAGATCGGCGGCAAGGAGCCGAAGACCTTCGACGACCTGATCGCCCTGCTTGAGAAGGCCAAGGCTGCTGGCGTCGTTCCGCTCGCACTCGGAGGCCAGAACTGGCAGGAAGCCACGATGTTCGATTCGATCGTTCTGTCGACCGGCGGCCCCGAATTCTACAAGAAGGCCTTCAACGACCTCGATGAGGCATCGCTGAAGTCCGATACGATGAAGAAGTCGTTCGACAACCTCGCCAAGATCATCAAATATGTCGACCCGAACTTCTCGGGCCGTGACTGGAACCTTGCAACCGCCATGGTCATCAAGGGCGATGCCTTGGTTCAGGTGATGGGCGATTGGGCAAAGGGCGAATTCGTCGCTGCCAAAAAGACTCCGAACAAGGATTTCCTCTGCTACCGTTTCCCTGGAACCGATGGCAGCGTGATCTACAATTCGGATATGTTCGGCATGTTCAATGTCCCGGCGGACCGCAAGGCTGCTCAGGTCGCTCTGGCAACGGCAACGTTGTCGAAGAGCTTCCAGTCGGCGTTCAACGTCGTCAAGGGCTCGGTTCCTGCCAGAACCGACGTTCCGGATACGGCCTTTGATGCCTGCGGCAAGAAGGGCATTGCCGACCTGAAGGCTGCCAACGCAGGCGGCACTCTGTTCGGTTCGCTCGCCCAGGGATATGGTGCGCCTCCGGCAGTCGCCAACGCCTATAAGGATGTGGTGTCGAAATTCGTCCACGGCCAGATCAAGACATCCGATCAGGCTGTGACCGAGCTCGTCAAGGCTATTGACGACGCCAAGTAAGCATCTCCTGAAAGCTAGCACCTCCCCCGCTAGAGGCGGGGGAGGTTGCATGCCAGAGAACCGGCCCCAGGGAGGGGGCAGATTTCATGAGCACCGTTGCGACCCCCGAAATCCGCTTGACGCCCGAGCGCGCTGAACGAAATTCCGTACGCTCGCGCCTGCAGGACGCCTTACCCAAGATCGTCTTGGCGCCGAGCTTCGTGGTGACGCTGGTCTTCGTCTACGGCTTTATCGTCTGGACAGGATACCTGTCCTTCACCAATTCCAAGACTTTCCCATCCTATACGCTGACGGGTGCGCGCGCCTATCAGCGGCTCTGGGGTTGGACGTTCGAGAGCGACCCGCCCTCAAGCTGGTACACCTCGGTGACCAATATGGGCATTTTCGGCGTTCTCTACGTCGGGATTTGCCTGGCTCTGGGCCTCTTCCTCGCCATCCTGCTCGACCAGAAGATACGCGGCGAAGGTATCCTGCGCCCGATTTATCTTTACCCGATGGCGCTATCCTTCATTGTCACCGGCGTTGCCTGGAAGTGGTTTCTCGATCCGGGTCTGGGGCTTGAACAGACGCTGCATCAATGGGGTTGGACGAGCTTTCATTTCGACTGGATCAAGAACAAGGACTTCGTGATCTATACGGTGGTGATCGCCGGCGTGTGGCAGGCTTCCGGCTTCGTGATGGCCATGTTCCTGGCAGGTTTGCGCGGGATCGACGGCGAGATCATGAAGGCTGCCCAGATTGACGGTGCAACGACGATCCAGCTCTACAGGCGCATCGTTATTCCGCTGTTGAGGCCGGTATTCCTGTCCGCCTTCATCGTGCTCGCGCATATGGCAATCAAATCTTACGACCTGGTCGTGGCGCTGACCAGCGGTGGCCCCGGCGGCTCCGCCTGGCTCCCCTCCAACTTTATGTATGAGTACACATTCAAGCGCAATGAAATGGCCGTCGGCTCTGCCAGCGCTATCATCATGCTGATGACGATCACTGCGATCATCGTGCCATATCTCTATTCAGAGCTCCGGGAGAAATCACGATGAGTGTAGCCATTTCGCCGAGCGCCAGCGCGCGCAGCACCAACGGCATGAAAGTTCTCAATCGCGTCGTGATCTATGGCTTGCTGATATTGTTCGCCATTGTCTACCTGATGCCGCTCTTCGTCATGGTGGTGACTTCGTTCAAGACGATGGACGAGATCCAGAACGGCAATATGCTTTCGCTTCCGGCCGCTCCCACCTTTGACGCCTGGATCAAAGCCTGGGGCGAGACCTGCGTTGGTTTGACCTGCGCCGGCATCAAGGGCTACTTCTGGAATTCCATCAAGATGGTGGTTCCCGCGGTGCTGATCTCGACGTTGTTCGGTGCCCTCAACGGTTATGTGCTGACCAAGTGGCGTTTCCCCGGCCATACGCTGATTTTTGGCCTGATGCTGTTTGCCTGCTTCATTCCGTTCCAGTCGGTGCTTCTGCCAATGGCGACAATCCTCGGCAGCCTCGGACGCTTCGGAATAACACTCGAGGACGCCACGGGCTTCTCGTTCGGTTTCGGCAATCCGACCGTCAATCTGGTGTTCGTCCACGTCGTCTACGGTCTCGGCTTCACCACACTGTTCTTCCGGAATTTCTACGAGGCGTTTCCTACTGAACTCGTCAAGGCCGCCCAGGTCGACGGCGCCGGCTTTTTCCAGATCTTCCGGCGGATCATGCTTCCGAATTCCCTGCCGATCATCGTCGTGACCGTGATCTACCAGTTCACGAACATCTGGAATGACTTCCTGTTTGCTTCCGCCTATGCCGGAACCGGTGAATCGATGCCAATGACGGTGGCGCTCAACAACGTCGTCAATACGTCGACCGGCGTGGTCGAATACAACGTCAACATGGCCGCGGCGATGATCGCAGCCATGCCCACTCTCTTGGTTTATATCGTCGCTGGCCGCTACTTCGTGCGCGGGCTGATGGCGGGTGCCGTCAAAGGATAATCAATGGCTTTCCTCGAAATATCTGGTCTCAGAAAGCGCTTCGGCTCGTTGGAAATTCTCAAAGGTATCGACCTTGAGCTTGAGAAGGGCGGCTTTCTGGTGCTTGTCGGTCCGTCGGGTTGCGGCAAGTCGACTTTGCTCAATACGATCGCCGGGCTGGAAACGATTACCGAAGGCGATATCCGTGTCGACGGACGCGCAATCGGCGATCTGCATCCCTCGAAACGCGACATCGCGATGGTGTTTCAGAGCTACGCGCTCTATCCCAACATGACGGTTGTCGGCAATATCTCGTTCGGCATGGAAATGCGCGGGGTGGCTGCTGCCGAGCGCAAAAAGGCGATCGACAAGGTAGCCAAAGTCCTGCAGATCACCCATCTGCTCGACCGTAAGCCAAGCCAGCTCTCTGGCGGCCAGCGACAGCGCGTTGCCATGGGCCGTGCACTCGTTCGCGACCCGAAGCTCTTTCTCTTCGACGAACCTCTGTCGAACCTAGATGCGAAACTTCGCGTCGACATGCGCATCGAAATCAAGCGCCTGCATCAGGCGACTGGGACGTCGATTGTCTATGTCACCCACGACCAGATCGAGGCGATGACGCTTGCCACCAAGATTGCCGTGATGCGCGACGGGGAAGTGCAGCAATTTGGAACGCCTGCCGAGATCTATAACAATCCTAGCAATTTGTTTGTCGCTGACTTCATGGGCTCACCAGCCATGAACCTTCTGACGGCGACGATCGAAGGTGCAGGCAATGATCTCCATGTCTCATTGGCCCGGCCCGAGGCCGAACCGCTGCGGTTGCCGGTCGCCCAGGTACACAATCTTGCTGCCTATGCCGGCAAACAAGTGATCTTCGGCATACGCCCCGAAGCTTTGACCGATCCTGACGGTGCAGACCGCAATGCCCGTTCGCTCGTCGAAGGCGATTGCCTTATCGAAGTTGTCGAACCAGCCGGCTCCGATACGTTTGCCGTGACAAAGCTCGGTGGCAAGGAAGTCGTGGCACGTTTGCGCGCCGACGTTCGCATCGTCCCCGGTCAGAATGCACGCTTGGCCTTCAACCTCGACAAGGCGGTCTATTTCGACCCGCAAAGCCAACAACGCATCGCTTAGATATACTGCGAGCCGCGCGGCCATTATAGCAAGGCGAGATCCCTATTGGGGTCTCGCATTAGTGCCGTCCCTGGCGAACAGTGATGGGTCTGGGCCCCTCAAGGGCGGTCTCTCACAATCTTGCGAAAGCCACACCCTTCCAGATCCAGCCGGCTTCCAATGTCACTGCCTGCAAGGGCTTCTTGATCTCACTGCTCTTGAAGACATATTCGTAGACCTTGCCATAGGTCAGATCTTCGCGGAAGGCGGTGACGCTTTCGAAGCTCATCTCCCATTTCTGCCCTCGAAAGGCTTCTGCATTCAACGCCAGCGTCGGAATGCCTGCTCGCCATTCGACCGACCACTCCTGATCGACGGCACGAAGTTCGCCGTTTGCCTCGTCAATTTTCATCAATACCTTGAAGGCCTTCTTCATGCCGGCCTTGGCGAAGATTTCGTACCACCGCGCGTCGACAATCCTCCATTCGGCGACCAGATCGACCCCTTCAGGCCCTCCGTCGCGAATGACGAAAGGTGCAGTATCGCGGTTGATCGCAAGAAGCTGCTCCCGCAGCTTTGCGGCGGGCTGGCGCCTTGTTCCCGCTGCTGGCCGCTTCTTTCCGCTTAACCAATCGAACAATCCCATATCCCGCTCTCCACCTTGATTCGCTCGCAACGCCGGATATCGACGGCAGCTCTGTCCCGGAATACAATAATTTAGTTCCGGAAGAGATAACCGCGAACTGTCGTCGGCACGGCGATCCTATCGCGCCGATGGGCGGGTACTGGGGTCATCGGCTTCCATCCGGCGTCGGTTACTTCGGGCAGGCTGGTAGGCCGGGTAGGCCGCATTTCTTCTTCAGATCGGGCTTTTCGGGCGCTGGTGGCGGCCGTTTCGGCGGTGGTGCAGGCTTGGGTTGGGCTTGAGGCCTGGGCTGGGCTTGAGGCTTAGGCTGGGCTTGAGGCTTGGGCGGCGGCGCTTTGGCGGGGGCTGCAATATGTGGTGCCGGATTTGATTGGTGCGCGACTTGCGGCACCGGCTTCGCTACAGCGGCGGGCTTGTTCGTCGGGGGTGCGGCGAAAGACCTGTTTGGTGCAGGCTTGGCGGGAGCGCTGGATAGTTGCCGAGGTGGTGGCGGTGCAACGGCCCTTTGTTTCGCTGCCGATGCAGCGGCCTTTGGCAATATCCCGCCTTTTGCCGCCGGCCCTGTGTTGCCGCCGGGAATTGCTGGCTTTGCCAAAGCATTGGAAGGCGCCTGGCCAACGATCGGCTTGGCAGGCGCGCCGGCGGTTGCCGGTGGTTTCCCGCCTGCCTGCGGCAAATTCTGGCCGCTAGGTAGGGCGTGACCAGCCTGAGGGGTGGCAGGCTGGGGAGCACCTTTTAGCGCTGCGTTCGGAATGATTGGCGCCTGTTGGGCTTTTGTTTGAGTTGGAGTCGGTACTGCGGGTTTGCCACCCACAAGCGGTAAGGGCTGGCCATTGGCTCCTGGCAGAGCGTGTGCGGCGGGTTGCGGAGCCTGCGGTTGAGCTGCCGGCGTTTGGCCGGGCGTCGCAGCTTTGGGGGCAGGTGTGGGCGCTTGCTTCTGAATGAGCGCGGCTTTTTTCTGCACGAACGGTGGCAAGGCCACATGCAGCGCTACAGCGGCCGCACCTGCAGCAACGGCCGCCCCGGTCAATTTCTGCCCCGTTGTCAGACCTGGCGTTGCGGGAGTAGCACCCTGATTGATCGTCGTGACGTTGTTGATAGTTGTGTTGTGGATATTGTTGAAGATGACGTTGTTTTCCGGCGGCGCCACATCGCGCGGCGCGCGCACCCACTCAGGCACCGGAACGAATTCCGGCGTCGGCAGGACGTAGACATCCAGCGGTGGCGGCGGTGGTGGCAGGATGACGAAATCCGAGGGCGGCGGCGGTAGGAAAATCGCAGGCGGCGGCGGCGCGAAACCGAAATCGGCGTCGTCAAGATAAAGGACCGGCCGCTCGACATAGATGATTTCAGCTTCCGGCGGTGGCGGTATGTCATATTCTATCATCGCGAAGGACGCTGGCGGCTCGAGAGCTGCCTCGAAATGGCCGAGGCGACGGCGGGCGTCCCAATTATGCGGCCCGCGAGGATAGCGTCTGAGATAGGACCAGTAGGCCTCGGGCGTATCTGCGATCCAGGTCTGGCGCCAGGTGATTGCCTCCCGACGTGCCGCAACAATGGCGCGGACGCGCCTTGCCATGGGGTCAGCCGGGTAGACAGCCAGAAAATCTTCATATCCTTGCAGAGTATCGCGATCGAGTGCGGCGAAGTAGGCATCGCGGGCGTCGAAATCGCGAATTGCCTTGGCGCGCATCCGGGTATTGTTGTCGTAGGAAACCTGGTCGGCTGGCGCATCGTTGCCGCGATCGAAGAACGCAAATTGCGCGCGGAATTTGGAGGAATTCCACGGCAGCTCCGTTCCCTTGGTCAAATCGCCGACCCTAAGGCGGGTGCGATCGAAGACGTCGGCAAGTGGTATGCCTCCAACGCGCATCATCTCGGCCAGCGCATGGGCGTAGGCCCCGTATGGTCCTTGTTCCTGCGGCGCGATCGTGCCTGGCGCGGCGTTGAATGCAATCAACTGGTTGGGGTCAGGCTCGACCAATGCCAGGCCGCCAGCAAGCGGTTGGCTGGATTGGGCGAATGGACTAGCCCTGGCTGCGTCAAGCACGACGATGGCGCCCCTGTTCTGCAGGGCGGCAAGTGATTTGGTGAAATCGGAAATCCTGACAGCTTCGACCGGGACATCCGTCGCGTTGGCGATCTTTGCATCAACGGGCACGTAATAATTGTCGCCCTCGTACTGCAATCCGTAGCCGGCAAGATAGACGAACGCGACGGTATCAGGTCCCGAAGCGCTGGCCTTGTCCAGAAAATCCCGGAACGCATGTCGAAGCGAGTCCTGATCGAGATCGCGCGCGCCGACAACGTCAAAGCCTGCGGCCTGCAATGTCTGCGCAATCAGACCCGCGTCGTTTGCCGCAGTCGGCAGCCCGCCGGCCTGATAAGCGGAATTGCCGATGACCAGAGCGATCCTTTTTTCTGGCGCGGCGAAAGCGGCAGTTGCATCGGCGATAGCAAAATAACCCAGCGCCAGGAAAATGGCGGCGCACGCCCAGATACGTCTCATCACGATAGCTCCATCCCTGATGCGTCTCATTAGCGAGATCAGCATAAGTTCGTGGTGCGATTTCGGCGAACAATTGGCAGCATTGCGGATTCTCCGCGATGCAGACAAATAGCCGCCAGCGCCGAGCGCGGCGCGATCAAATGCTCAGGCGTCGCTTTTGGCGAGATGTGTACGGCCGCAGATCAGGCGAGGATATTGACCGCGCGGGCGGCGACAAGCGCGATTGTCAACAGCGAGATTGCCGCTTCCGCCATCATGAGGAGCTTTGCTCGCGGCGACAGCGGCATCGTGTCGGTCGGAGAAAAAGCCGTCGCGTTCGTGAAGGACAGAAAGAGATAATCGACAAGGCCGGGAGACCAGTCTTGAAAGCGCTGATCTGGGAGAGACATCTGGGGAAACAGAAAATCAGCGTTCGTCTGAGCCGACAATCCACGGCTGGCAGGACCGCCTCTATCAATTCCCCAGAACCACAGTGCGAAGGCGATGACGTTGGTGCACCAGATATTGACCGCGTCGATCAACAACGACTGCGCCGGCCCGGCATGCCCGCCGAGCAATGCCCTGATCAAAAAATAAAGAGCGATGAAGTTCATCACCGTGACCAGCATGGTCAACCCCAGTGCTGCGCGTCGCACAAGACGTCTGCTTCGCGCAATTAAATAAAAGTGAGCCTCAGTGGAGGCTTGCCTGGCTTTGTTTTGCACCCAGGCCGTTGCGACCGACAAAGGCGCCAGCAATAGCAACTCGACGGCTGGAGCCAACCAGCGCGGCCCAAGCGAGAAATCGTTGACCAACAGGAACTGAAGCGCGACGACGATGATGACGGCTGCGCGAGCTAGCCAGAAATCAAACGCATGTGTATGGAGTACACGGTGCTTCTGCTGGGACGGGACATCTGGCGACTGCATATCAGAACTCGATAAGTGTTTAATTTCGCATGCAGATGGCCTTCCATCGCGTTGCGATGATAGTTGCGACGGATAACCTGAGCAAGCGCGCTTACTTTGTGTCCCCTGTCGAAATGGCTGAACACAAATCCGCCGCGGTGACCGCCTTTGAATGCGGCCGCCGCTCGTAACGCGGTTGCCGCCTTTTGAGGGACGCCTGATGGAAAACGACACCACTGAAGCATTCGAGCACACTGAGCATGCCGAGCATGCGGCGCATAGCGGCAACGCGTTCCTATCGCGCGTCGCGGTCAGCATCGCAGTTCTGGCCGTTCTCGCAGCCGGCGCCGGCAGCCTTGAAACGATGGAAAGCGGCGCGGCGACCGCGGCAAGAACCGAGGCGGTCTTCCTTCAGAACAAGGCAACCGACAATTGGAACTTCTTTGAAGCCAAAAGCCTGAAGAAGAACATGTACGATATCGCCGCGGCGCAAGGCGGAGCGACGGCAGGCGAATGGCAAGCTCAGGCGCAGCGCAATGAAACCGAAAGCCAGGACATCCAGAGGGTCGCCAAGGACTTCGAAGGGAAATCGGACGAAGCCCTTCAACAGGCAGGCACGCATGAAAAGCGGCACCACCGTCTGACGATTGCCGCGACATTTCTCCATATCGCCATCGCCATTGCGACGATCGCGATTATCACCGGCGGCAGACGGTGGCCCTGGTATACTTCACTTATGCTCGGCATCGTCGGAACGGTCGTCGCTGGAACCGCCTATCTTTGATAGCGCGGACAACTGTCCGTGACGGCTTTGGGCTTGCTTTGAATTTTGAATAAAGATGAGCGGTTTTCGCTCAGGTCGGGTTTTCGCGACTGAAGGTTTCCGAGTGTTCGTCATAGGCAAATAGCTCGGCATAACGAGCCCAGGAAATCACGGTTTTCAACGTCTCGTCCGCGTAGTCTTCCGACATGTAGTCTTCAAGCTCGGTGTGAAACCGGGTGGCGGGCGCCGTGTGAGACGGGCGCTCGTCGAGGACGCGATTGATCAGTCCGATCAACGGCACATAGGAGATAAGGGCGTCGGCAAACAGCTTCTTGCGTGCGTCGGTTCCAAGGTTTGCGAAGCGTTTTCCGGTGTCGGTCAACATCAGATCGCCTTCGCTCAATTGCGCGAAGCGCAGGAGCTGAAGCGCCTCGCCGATGTGGAACAGTTCGTCGGCTTCCAGTTGCAGCGTCTGTGCCAGAATGGGAAGGTCGGCCTTGCCGTGGTATGGCTCGGCGGCCAGCGCCTCGATGAGACCGGAAAGAATGTTGGTCGAGACGTGGTCCAGCACCATTCCGACGCCGGTTCCCTGGATGCCCTCCAACGAAGGCGCGCGAGGCTCCGCACGTTGTGTCATTCGCGCGTAGATGCTGTCGACGAGCTGCCGGAAGGTCGGGTCGAGGCGATTGCGCGGATGCGGCAGATCGACCTTGATTTCCGAGCCGACCCGCCCCGGATTTGAGGTGAAGACCAGGATGCGGTCGCACATCAACACCGCTTCTTCGATGTTATGCGTGACGATCAGAACCGATTTGATCGGCAAACGACCTTCGATCCATAGGTCGATCATATCGGTGCGGAGCGTCTCGGCCGTCAGGACATCTAGGGCGGAAAACGGTTCGTCCATCAGCATCAGATCGGGATGAACCACGAGAGCCCGGGCAAAACCGACGCGTTGACGCATCCCGCCCGACAGCTCTTTCGGATAGGCATTTTCGAAACCGTCCAGGCCGATCAAGTCGATCGCTGCCAGCGATCGCGACCGCCGCTCGGCGCGGTTGATGCCCTTTGCTTCCAACCCGAGTTCAACGTTTTGAAGAACGGTCAGCCAGGGAAACAGAGCGAAGGATTGAAATACCATCGATATCCCGGATGGGGGCCCGTCGATCGGTTGACCCTGGCAGGCAGCCGTCCCCGAAGAAGGTACAATCAGCCCGGCGATGATGCGCAGCAAGGTTGATTTTCCAGAGCCCGAGCGTCCGAGAAGGCCGACGATCTCGCGCTCGCGAATTTTGAGGTCGACCTTCTCAAGGACCATGACATCGCTGCCGCTTGCCTTTGGAAAGGAACGGCAGACCTGGTTGATATCGATGAGCGTATTTGTGGCGAGATTATCGGACATGGGCGTTTCCTGATCAGCCGAGGCGAAGGCGACGCTCGCCGAAGGCATAGAGCGGCCTCCAGACAAGACGATTGAAAAGCGTGACGAACGTGCACATGACGGCGATGCCGAGAACCACACGGGGGAAATCGCCGGCTACCGTGGCGTTTGCGATATAGGAACCGAGGCCGGTGGCGGTGAGTTGCGTGCCCCCCCAGCTGGCTACCTCGGCCACGATGCTTGCATTCCATGAGCCGCCGGATGCCGTTATCGCGCCGGTGACGTAGTAGGGAAATATGCCCGGCAGGATGACCTTGAACCACCATCGCCAGCCGCCAAGATGCAGGCTGCGTGCGGCCTCCTTGAGGTCGCTCGGGAAAGCGCTGGCCCCGGCGATGACGTTGAAGAGGATGTACCATTGGGTGCCGAGGATCATCAGCGGGCTCAGCCAGATCTCGGCATTGAGGCCAAAACGGACGATCAGGACGACGAAGATCGGGAACGCAATATTGGCCGGAAAGGCAGCCAGAAACTGTGCGAGCGGCTGGACGCGCTCGGCCAATGTCGGTCGCAACCCGATCCAGACGCCGATGGGTACCCATATCAGTGTGGCAAGGATCATCAGGACGATCACGCGAGCAAGGGTGAGCAAGCCGTCGATGACCGCTGTTCCAACATCGGATAGCGTCAAAGTCGCCTTGAGATAGAAGATCACCTCCCACGCCATGAAGACCGACCCGGCAACGACGATAGCGAGCCAGGCCATGTCGATTGCTCTTGAGTTTTGTTTGCTCTGTTTCGACAACGAACGCCGGGCGATCGGCCTTGGCGCCAGCGCCAGGATCGCCGCGACGATCTGCCCGATGGATGACGTCAGAAGACGCAGAAGCCTGGTTCGGCGAAAGAGATCGAGCATCCAGGACGTCGGCGTGGTTCCGGAGGATGTCTGCTCGAACCTGAACTTGTCCGCCCAGGCGACCAAGGGTCGGAACATGAACTGGTCGTATAGAATGATAACCGCGAGCATCGTGACGATGGCATAGGCAATCGCCGGCATGTCCTGGTCCTTGATCGCAAGTGCTACATAGGAACCGACGCCGGGCAGGGTCACCGTCGTATCGCCGACCGTGATGGCTTCGGAAGCAACGACGAAAAACCACCCGCCGGACATCGACATCATGGCGTTCCAGACCAGACCGGGCATGGCGAAAGGAACGTCGAGACGCCAGAAACGCTGCCATCCGCTTAAATGAAAGCTCTGGGTTGCTTCCTCCAGATCCTTCGGCACGTTTCGCAGCGACTGATACATGCTGAACGTCATGTTCCAGGCCTGGCTGGTGAAGATTGCAAAGACTGCAGCCAGTTCAGCACCGAGAATTTGGCCTGGAAACAGGTTCATGAAAAATATCACCGTGAAGGTGAGGAAGCCGAGGATCGGCACCGACTGCAGGATATCGAGAACCGGCACCAGGATCATTTCCGCCCGCCGGCTTTTGGCCGCGAGCGCTGCATATCCGAATGTGAAGATGACGGAAAACGCCATGGCCGCCAGCATTCGAAGCATGGTTCTGAGCGCGTAATACGGCAGATAGATCGGATCGAGCGAGAGAGGTTGCGCGTCAAGGGTGGAAAGCGGCAACACCGTCTGGCGAGCACCGAACGCCATCAGCACCAGCGCCCCGATCACCAGAAACAACGCCACCACATCCCAGATGTTGGGCAGAACTCCGCGGCCGACGGCTGCAGGTGATATCCGTTGGTCTGCCATGCGGCTGCCTCAATGAGATAAATAATTTCGGATCGATAGGGCAACAGCCTGAGGCAGAGCTGATCGTGGACGGCCAAATTGATCTGTGATTGTAAAACTTTTATGTCGGCTATTGCTTCGCGCACAACGTAGACTTGGCAGGCGCCTCAATTTCCCGGAGCTGGTCCCTTGAGCTAGGCAGACAAAATCATCATCGCACGGACGAAGGCGATCGAGGCAAGCAGAGACGCGATCGTCCGCACGTGGTTCCACCAGGTCCAATCCTTCAGGTAGGACGTCCACAGCGAAAGCGCATCCGCTCCGCTGCTGCTCATTGTGGCAAGCCCATCGTTCATCGGCACATTGAAGGCAATGGTCGACAGGAAGGACGCAAGGAGATAGACAGCCGCCCCCGCAAGCATCCAGACGCTTGCCCCCTCGCGCCACGACGTGAATGCAAGCACTGCGATCACGACGCAAAGGACCGGCGTTACAAGGAAGAGGATCATGAACGGCGAACGCACGATCGTCACGTTGATCGAATTCATCGCAGCGATGCCTTGTTCCGGCGGGATGTGCGCGAAGGCGGTCATAATAAATGTCGAAAAGGCAAAGAAAACGCCGGCGATGAGGCCGCAGCCGATAGCGGCAAAGACGAGCGCAGCGGGTAGGATGGCAGCCATGATCACTTCCTCCATTAATGCGGTTGCAGTGGTATCTCCGGCGTTGCCAAAGTGACCGACGCTGCTGGACTGCTGACAATCCCTGTCGCAAAACAAGAGAAACTCTCTCATTTGCAAAATGAGATAAACTCTCTTATTTTATTTGTCAACCGGTACGGAGTTTGGAAATGGATGGAGGGGACGTAGCCAGTCGGCGTCGGCAGCCGGCGCATACGGGCCAGCCGCGTCGCGTGCCGAGCCAGCAACGTGGACGGGAGCGTTTTGAAAAGATCCTCACCGTTGCGACGCAGCTGATTGAGGAAAAAGGCAGCGATGCATTCAAGATGAGCGAAGTCGTTGAAAGGGCGGGGCTATCCTTTGGCGCTCTCTATCAATATTTTCCGGATAAGAGCTCGATTATCCGCACGCTTGCCGAGCGCTTCAATGAAGAGGGCAGGCGGTGCGTCGAAGCAGAACTGGCCTTGGCCAATGATGACGCCTCGGTGCATCTGGCGCTTCGCAACATCGCCGATCAGTATTATGACTTCTTTCGCCGTGAGCCTGTCATGCGGGACCTATGGCATGCGACGCAGGCCGATCGGCTACTGCGGGAAATCGATGCGGAGGATATGGAATTTCATGCCAGGGCGCTTCTCGCAGTGCTCGAGAGCATACGGCCCGATCAAACGACCTTGGATCTCCTGCCGCTCGCACGGCTGGTCATGCAATTGCTCGCCGCTGCCGTTCGCTACGCGATTTCGCTCGACGAGGCCGAAGGTGAAAGAGCCCTGGCACTCTACAAGAAAATGCTCCCACTAGACCTCGGTCGCCTCGTCTAGTTGGGCTGCCTCAGAGCTGGCTGCGCCTTCGCCCTTAACGCTTTCAAAATCAGGCCTATCCACCATGCTGCATTGCCGTCGTTGTACAACGGCGATGCAGCATCGAATCTCACTTGAAATGTTTAGTAACTTGGCTATTACTAAACATATTGCTCAACACGATGGGAACGAGGACGTGTTCGGCAAATGGGAATTGGGAAATTCCGAGGACGGCCTGTGGCCGGCTTCTGTAGTTGGGAGGAATACATGCAGAAGATTCTGAAGACATTGCTGGGCCTGGCCTCGGGATTGATGATCTCGTTTTCGGCTCCGAGTTTCGCCAAGGCGGAGCAATTGACGTTGTGCTGGGCGGCGTGGGATCCGGCGAACGCGCTGGTCGAGCTTTCGAAGGATTTCACCGCCAAATCCGGCATCGACATGAAGTTTGAATTCGTCCCGTGGACGAGCTATGCCGACCGTTTTCTCAATGAACTGAATTCGCATGGCAAGCTTTGCGATCTGATTATTGGTGACAGCCAGTGGATCGGCGGCGCCGCCGAGAACGGGCACTACGTCAAGCTGAATGACTTCTTTGACAAGGAAGGCATTAAGATGGACGATTTTGTGCCGGCGACAGTCGTCGGTTATTCCGAATGGCCGAAGAATACTGCAAACTATTGGGCCCTGCCTGCGATGGGTGACGTCGTCGGCTGGACATACCGCAAGGACTGGTTCGAAAAGCCGGAGCTGCAAAAGGAATTCAAGGCCAAGTACGGCAAGGATCTCGGACCGCCGAAGACCTATGAAGACTTGAAGCAGATCGCCCAATTCTTTCAGAAACGCGAAGTCGACGGGCATACGGTCTATGGCGCTTCGATCTACACCGAGCGCGGTTCCGAAGGCATCACAATGGGTGTCACCAATGTCCTTTATGATTGGGGCTTCGAATATGAAAACCCCAAAAAGCCCTACGACATGAAGGGTTTCGTCAATTCGCCCGAGGCAGCCAAGGGCCTTGAATTCTACAAGTCCCTTTACGATTGCTGCACGCCCCCCGGAAGCTCGAATGTCTACATGACGGAGTCGGCCGACGCCTTCAAATCCGGACAGGTGGCGATGCAAATGAACTTCGCCTTCACATGGCCGGGCCTTTACAAGGACGAGAAGGTCGGCGGCGACAAGATCGGCTTCTTCCCCAATCCGGCACAAAAGGCGCATTTCGCACAGCTCGGCGGACAGGGAATTTCGGTCGTGTCCTATTCGGACAAGCGCGACGCCGCACTCAAATATATCAAATGGTTCGCGCAACCCGATGTTCAGGCCAAGTGGTGGAAACTTGGCGGCTACTCCTGCCTCAATGCAGTCGTGAACGCGCCTGATTTTGTCTCAAGCCAGCCCTATGCCGGCGCCTTCCTGGAATCGATGGCGATCGTCAAGGATTTCTGGGCCGAGCCGAGCTATGCCCAGCTGTTGCAGGCCATGCAGAAGCGTGTGCATGATTATGTGGTTGCCGGCAAGGGAACGCCACAAGAGGCGCTCGACGCTCTGGTCAAGGACTGGACCGAGATTTTCCAGGATGACGGCAAGCTTTGACAGTTCCATCCGCCGGCGCTTCGCTGACGGAAGGAAACATATCTCACCGTGAATACCGCAAAAGAGCAATCCGGACCCATCTGCTGGTCCGGATTGCCCCAGCCATCGCAGCATTGCCACTCAAGGTGACGACATTGACTGACAGCAAGCTATCCTTAGTCGAAAGGACCGCGGCAGCAGCGGCAAAGGCCACTCCCCAGCCGGTTCTGCTGCGCATGCGGGGATTGTCCGACCGAGCCATTGCATGGGCCTTCATCACTCCGACGATCGTGCTGCTTCTCGCAATCAATATCTTTCCGCTTCTCTGGGCGATCTATCTGTCGTTCACGAATTATCGAGCCAACCGACCCAGTGCCATCGCCGAAAGCGTCGGGCTAAGGAACTACGAACGGGTGCTGACGGACCCAGACATCTGGCAGGCGATGCAGACGACGGCGCACTTCGTCTTCTGGACAATTCTACTGCAAATGCTGATCGGGTTTTCGCTTGCCTACCTGATCGATCGCAAATTCCGCGGCCATGCATTCTGGACGACGATCATTCTTATTCCGATGATGCTGTCTCCCGCGGTCGTCGGCAATTTCTGGCGATTTCTCTACCAACCGCAGATCGGGCTCTTTGCCTACGTTGTCTCGTTTGTGACCGGCATTCCCACTGCCAACATCGAAATGCTGGGCAACGTCTCGCTGGCGCCGTGGGCTATCGTCATTGTCGATACCTGGATGTGGACGCCCTATGTGATGCTGATCTGCCTTGCGGGGCTGCGCTCGATCCCGGACTATATCTATGAGGCCGCTGAGGTCGACCGCGCATCGCCGCTGAGGCAATTCTGGTCGATCACGCTGCCGATGGTGTTACCGTTCATCATGCTGGCGGTACTTTTTCGCGGTATCGAGAACTTCAAGATGTTCGACATGGTCAACCTCTTGACCGGCGGCGGCCCCGGCTCGACCACCGAGGTTGCCTCGATCACCTTGAAGCGACAGGCGTTCGAAAGCTGGCGCACCGGCTATAGCTCGGCCTTCGCCATTGTCCTGTTCGTGGCTGTTTTCGGCCTCGCAAATATCTATGTCAAAGCACTCAATCGGGTGAAGCAACGATGAGCCGCACCGCCGCCCATTCCGTCGTCGAGCCGACACGCGCGTCCAAACGCATCGCCGGGACGATCGTCGTCCTTTACGCCCTGATCTCGATTACACCCTTGCTCTGGATTTTTGCGACCAGCTTCAAGACGCCGCCGGATTCGATCGCCTATCCGCCCAAGATCGTGTTCCAGCCGAGCATCGAGGGCTACTGCAACCTATTCACGACGCGGACCCGACAGACGCCGGAATACATCAATGCCCTGCCGCCGGCGACGTCCTTCTGCGACGACGTCACCCGAAAGCGCAACATGGTCATCGCCGGGCCGTCAAATTTCCTGCCACGGTTCGTCAACTCGCTGATCATCGCCTTCGGATCGACCTTTTGCGCCGTCGCTTTGGGCACGCTCGCTGCCTACGGCTTTTCGCGCTTCAAGGTCCCGCTGGCAGACGATCTGCTATTCTTCATCCTGTCAACGCGGATGATGCCGCCAATCGCCGTCGCGATACCGATCTATCTGATGTATCGGCAACTTGGGCTCTCGGACACAGCTTTCGGAATGATCCTGCTCTATACGGCCGTCAACGTGTCGCTAGCCGTCTGGCTGCTCAAGGGTTTCATCGATGAGATCCCGCGCGAATATGAAGAAGCGGCGATGATCGACGGCTATTCCCGGCTGCAGGCGTTCTGGAAGGTCGTGTTGCCGCAGGCAACGACCGGGATCGCGGCGACCGCGATATTCTGCCTGATCTTTGCCTGGAACGAATATGCCTTTGCGGCTCTGCTCACCTCAGGCACCGCTCAGACCGCACCGCCCTTTATCCCGACCATCATCGGCGAGGGCGGTCAGGATTGGCCGGCAGTTGCGGCTGGCACCACCATCTTCCTGGTGCCCATCCTGGTTTTTACCATCCTTCTGCGCAAGCAGCTGTTGCGCGGCATCACCTTCGGAGCGGTCCGGAAATGAAGATACCAGCCGACAATCATCAAAGACCGAAGCGCTTGTTCCTCCTGCGGCGCGGGCCGATGGAGAACATTGCCATCACCCTGATCGGACTTGGGTTCCTGATGCTGTTCCAGCCGTTCGCCCTTATTCTCTATACCTATTCGTTGGTCACGCTGCTGGCCGGCACGGTGATGTTCATCATCGTGTCGAAGTTTCCGGAGTGATCGATGGCTGAGATCAGAATAGAAAACCTGCGCAAGCAATTCGAAGACTTCGTCGCTGTCCGCGGTTCCAATTTCACGGTCAAGGACGGCGAATTCCTCGCTCTGCTCGGCCCCTCCGGTTGCGGCAAGACGACGACGCTTCGCATGATTGCCGGACTTGAACTTCCCTCGAGCGGCGCCATACGGCTCGACGGCGAGGACGTGACCTTCAATCGGGCGAGCGCCCGCGATATCGCCTTCGTCTTCCAGCTCTTTGCCCTCTATCCGCATATGTCGGTCCGGGGAAATGTCGGCTTCCCGCTGTTGTCGCAGGGGGTACCGAGGAAAGAAATCCGCAGCCGCGTCGAAGAGACGGCGCGACTGCTTCAGATCGACCACCTGCTCGACCATTCGGTCTCCAGATTGGCCGGCGGCGATCGCCAGCGGGTAGCGCTGGGCCGCGCCATTGTCCGCAGGCCAAAATGCTTTCTCATGGACGAGCCGCTCGGCACGCTAGACGCCGAATTCCGCGACACGATGGTCCGGGAATTGCGCGAACTGCACAATCGCATCCATGCGACGACCGTCTATGTCACGCACGACCAGATGGAGGCGATGGCCATGGCCGACAAGATTGCCGTCATGAACCATGGGATCATCGAGCAGTTCGGAACGCCGCAGGAAATCTATAATCGTCCCGCCAGCATGTACGTGGCCGATTTCATCGGCTCGCCGCCAATGAATTTCCTGCGGTTCACCTCGTCACTCCACCGCGGCAAACATAGCGTCGGGATTGACGGTGTCGAGGTGACCACGCCGGAAATCCGCGAAGACATGGCCGAAGCGGAACTGGCTCTTGGCATCCGCCCCGAACATATTCGCCTCAGCGATCACGCGCCGCTGCGCGGGTCTGTCTATGGCAGCGAATATCTGGGCACCAATCAGATCGTCACGGTGGAAACGGGGTCGGGAATGGTCAAGGCCCGCGTCTCGGCCAACCGGAATTTCAAGATCGGCGAGAACGTCGGCATCGAACTTGATCACGACAAGCTGTCGCTTTTCGATTGCAAGTCGGGCCGTGCCATCCGCTCGGCGCTTTATTCGGAGGCCCATAATGGCTGAGGTTGTTCTCGATCAGGTCAACAAGAATTTCGGCGACACCGCTGCTGTGCGCAATCTCGACTTGACGATCGCCAATGGCGAGTTCGTGGTGCTTCTCGGGCCGACAGGTGCTGGAAAGACGACGACGCTCCGGCTTATTGCCGGATTGGAAAGACCGGATAGCGGTCAGGTTCGCATTGGCGGCCAGCTTGCCGGCGACTTGCCGCCGGCGGCGCGGAACGTGGCGTTCGTGTTCCAGCAATACTCGCTCTATCCGCACCTGAGCGTATACGACAATCTTGCCTTTCCTCTTCGTTCTCCAATCCATCGCGCTGAAAAGGAGGAAATCGATCGGCGCGTGCGCGACGTCGCCCAGATGGTGCGGATCGCCCATAAGCTTGAAAGCCGGGCCACCAAGCTTTCCGGCGGGGAGATGCAACGGGTCGCAATCGGCCGCGCGCTGATCCGCAGGCCGTCGATCTATCTGATGGACGAGCCGCTCTCCTCGCTCGATGCGAAGCTGCGCGCCGAGTTGCGGCTGGAACTTAAGCGCATCCAGAAGGAACTTCGCTCGACCTTGCTCTATGTCACCCACGATCAGATCGAAGCCATGACCATGGCAGATCGCATCGGCATCATGGCAGAAGGTGGGCTGGTGCAGATCGGCACGCCACGGGAAATCTATGGCAATCCGGCCAATCTTCACGTGGCCTCGCGTCTCGGCCAACCGCATATCAATCTGCTGCCGCCCGGCATGTTGCCGGGTTCCCGGGATCCATCGGGCACCCGGACCATTGGCGCCAGAACCGAGCATCTGGAAATCGGCGGGCAGGGCGAGGCCAACGCACGGGTGGACTGGATCGAGCACCTTGGCGACCAGAACCATCTGCATCTGGCCGTCGGTGACCGCAAGCTGGTGACGCTGGCCGATCCTCATGTGCCGGTGCGTCCAGGCGACAGCATCAGATTGACGCTCAGGGATCCGCTTTATTTTGGAGCAACAGGCGAGCGCTTGCGATAAGGCCCGTTAGGGCAGCTAAGAGACAAGGGCGCCGGCGAACGGCACGGGCCCACAAAGTGGAAACGGCCAATGAAACATTTTATCAATCGCAGGGAAAATGTCGTCACCGAAGCGCTCGATGGTCTGCTGGAGACCACACCTCTCGGCAGGCTTGCCCGCCTCGACACCTATCCCGACATCAAGGTGATTTTGCGTGCCGGATGGGACAAGGCCAAAGTCGCGGTCATTTCAGGCGGCGGCGCCGGACATGAACCGTCCCATGCCGGCTTCGTCGGTGAGGGCATGCTGACGGCTGCGGTATCGGGAGAAATCTTCGCTTCTCCGAGCGTCGACGCCGTTCTGACCGGTATTCGCGCCGTTACCGGGACACCCGGCTGCCTGTTGATCGTCAAGAACTATACCGGCGATCGCCTCAATTTCGGTCTCGCAGCAGAAAAGGCTCGCGCCGAGGGCTTCCAGGTTGAGATGGTGATCGTCGGCGACGACATCGCATTGCCGGACATCGCCCAGCCTCGCGGCGTCGCAGGCACCTTATTCGTTCACAAGATCGCCGGCTATCTGGCCGGACGTGGCGAATCCTTGGAAAAGGTCGCGGCGGCAGCGGCAGCTGTAGCCAGGGATATTGTTTCCCTCGGCGTGTCCTTGACGTCCTGCTCCATTCCCGGTCGGGCGCATGAAGAGCGCCTCGGCGCAGGCGAAGGCGAACTTGGCCTCGGAATCCATGGCGAACCGGGGGCCGAGCGTATTCCCCTGCAAGAGGTAGAACATATTGTTGCGCTTATGGGCGAGCGCCTCATGCCGATCCTGTCCCCCGACGCGGACCACGCGCTGTTGATCAACAATCTCGGTGCGGTGCCACCGCTCGAAATGAACCTGATTGCACATGCCGTTCTAAAATCAGCCATCGCAGACAGGGTGACATTGGTGCTTGGACCCGCACCGCTGATGACCGCGCTCAATATGAACGGATTTTCGCTGTCTCTCTTGAAGCTCGATGCAGCCAAAGAGAAAGCTCTCATCGCCCCCGTTGAACCGAATTGCTGGGTTGCCCCGGTTCGCCGACATTCGATTGAAATTGTCAAGGCGTCGGCTTCGGCGACTGCCCGGGCTGAAGCGCCGGCAAGCCGCAATGCTCAGCGTGAGACATTGCTGACCGCGATCTGCAATCATCTCATCTCGCTGGAGGCGGAGCTGAATAGGCTCGATGCGCGCGCCGGTGACGGAGACACGGGGTCGACCGTTGCAGCCGGCGCCCGTAGCCTCCTGTCGGCGCTCCACGATATGCCGCTCGATGATATGGCTGCTCTTTTGGCGGCGATCGGCAGCAAGCTTGCCACGAGCATGGGCGGATCCAGTGGAGTGCTGCTCTCTATCTTCTTCACCGCCGCGTCGAAAAAGACTGAGGATGGTGGAGGATTGGCCGAAGCATTGCTCGCCGGCCTTGATCGAATGTCATTTTACGGAGGGGCGAGAATGGGGGATCGCACCATGATAGATGCACTAGAACCTGCACTAAATGCTCTTGCTGCCGGCGATCTGATCAAGACGGCGCGGGCCGCAAGAGAGGGTGCCGAACATACCAAATCGATGACGAAAGCCAAGGCGGGCAGGGCGGTCTATGTTAGCGAGCGAGACCTTGAGGGAAGCGCCGATCCGGGATCGGTCGCGGTTGCCGAGGTTTTCGAGCTGGTGGCGAGGATGGCGTAAGCGGATGATCGATGCGTCGGCGCGAAACCCACGAGTGATTTCCGGCCTGATCGAAGCGTGCCGTGCAGCGATCGCGGCCAACGTCGACTATCTCTGCGAGCTTGACAGCGATATCGGCGACGGGGATCACGGGACGAATATGCGCCGGGGGTGTGAAGCGCTCTACGCGCATCGAGAGGAACTCGCCCTGTTGCCGGTTTCAGAAGCGTTGGAGAGGGCAGGAAGGTTGTTGGTCGAAAACATCGGAGGGGCCTCTGGGCCGCTATACGGGACGTTGCTTCTTGAGCTTGGAAGGCGGTCGAACATTAGCGAGGAAACTCGCGACTTTGCCGGGGTCTTCAAGCAGGCAGTTGACGCCGTTGCCCATCGTGGACGCTCCGAGGTGGGGGAAAAGACGCTGCTCGACGTGTTGTACCCGGTCCAGGCGGAAGTTTCGGGGCGGGCAAGCCTCAAGGCTATTGTGGAAGAGGCTCAAAATGCAGCAAGGCGAACCTTCGACATGAAGGCGTTGCGCGGGCGGGCTTCATATCTGGGAGAGCGCTCGATCGGCCATATCGATCCGGGCGCTTCGAGCTGCGCCCTGCTGACGGTTGCGATCTGCGGCGTGCTGATGGAGCAGGAGGTCCAATGAGCGACAAGGCGAAGAATGTCGGCATCGTCATCGTTTCACATTCACCCCTCGTTGCCAGGGGAACGGCGGACATGGTGCGCCAGATGGTTGGCGATTGCGTGCCGCTCGCCTGGTGCGGCGGCAATTCGGAAGGGGGTCTTGGAACCAACACCGCCGATATCCTGTCCGCAATCGAAACCGCATGGTCCGACGCTGGCGTCGCCGTCTTCGTCGATCTTGGCGGCGCCGAAACCAACAGTGAAATGGCCGTCGAAATGCTCGGCGAGGCGCGCTCCGCGCGCGCGATCATCTGCAACGCCCCGCTCGTCGAGGGTGCCGTGATCGCCGCGACCGAAGCATCGGGCGGGGCTTCACTTGCCCGGGTGGTGCTGACGGCGGAGGAATTGTCTCCTTAATGGTAGGTCAGCAAAAAGTAGATATCCCCGATACGCAAAGCCTCTCCGCACAATGGTTGGCGGAGGTAGAAGTGACCCACAGCGTCGGACTTCACGCACGGCCTTCGGTCATGTTTACGCGTCTGGCAAAATCCTTTCCGTGTACGATTGAAATCGAGGTCAATGGCAGCGGCGCCTGGCTCAATGGCAAGAGTATCGTCAAGATCATCGGCGCAAAGATACGCAAGGGTTCGATACTCAAGATACGCGCGGAGGGAAACCGGGGAGGCGAAGCGGTGGCGGCTCTGCGGCATCTGATCGAGCGTAACTTCGATGAGGATCAGCCATGACGGAATCGCATCGGATTTCTGGTCTCGGCGCTTCAGCGGGGATAGTCATCGGCCCGGCAGTTCTCGTGCTACGCAAGGAGAACGATGTTGCAGGACAGGCCGATGGCCTTGGCGTCGAGGCGCTTGCACGGGCAATCAGCGCGGCGATCTCCACCATCCAGTCGCTGGCTGACGCAGCGCCTTCGAAGGACGCTGCGATACTTGATTTTCAGATCGAGATGCTGCGCGATCCGACGCTGTTTGACATGGCGGCCGAGCGCATCCGGAAAGGAGTAGATGCTGCCATCGCCTGGATTGGCACGATGGACAGCTTCATTGCCGATTTTCAGGGATCGGATGATGAATTGCTCGGCGCACGCGCAGTCGATGTCATCGACATGAAAAACCACGTTCTCGACATCATGATGGGTAGGCCGACGCGCACGTTTCCTGTCGGATCGATCTATGTCAGCCGCGATATCGAGCCGAGCCTGTTCCTTGCCCATGATTGGAGCAAGGGCGGGGGCATTGTGCTGTTCAATGGCAGTACTGCCAGCCACGTCGCCGCCTTGGCCCGAGCCCGAAATGTCCCGATGGTAACTGGAACCGGCCCGATCGAGCTTGGAGCAGAGCCGATCCTTCTTGTCGATGGCGGCACCGGCAGCGTGATCATCGATCCGCAATCCGCCGACATTCCCGCGAACGTATCACACCTTCCACGAGCCGAACATGGGGCTGATCCAGGCCAGTATCCGGACAACGGTCGCGTTGAAACGGCTGATGGAATTTCCGTCGAGGTCTCGGTCAACATCAGCGCGCTTTCGGAACTTGACCACATCGACCCGGCGACAACTGCGGGCGTCGGATTGTTGCGGACCGAGTTTCTGCTGTCGAGCCCATCCGACATCTTCAACGAGGACGAACAGTTCGCAGCCTACCGCCGCATCATGGAATGGGCGGACGGGCGGGCAGTTACCATCAGACTATTCGACCTTGGTGGTGACAAGGCCTTTCCGACGATCGCCGGTGAGCACGGTTCTTTTCTCGGCCTGCGAGGCATACGCCTGCTGTTGTCCAAGCCCGAGATCTTAAGGGTGCAGGCCCGGGCGCTGCTGCGTGCAGCTCCCTTTGGACAATTGCGGGTGATGTTGCCGATGGTGACGATACCGGCCGAGGTTGAAGAGACTGCGACAATCATTCAAGAAGAGGCTGACCTTCTTTCGGCCGCCGGCAAGCATCACCGCGTGCCGCCGTTGGGAATGATGGTCGAGGTGCCTGCTGCCGCACTGATGCTCGAGACCTTCCGGCAGGTCGAATTCTTTTCCTTCGGTACCAACGATCTCGGGCAATATCTCGCGGCAGCAGCGCGCGACAATCCTGCCGTGGCTGGTCTGCATGCGGCGGCGACCCCTGCGATATTTCGGCTGATTGCCGCCAGCGTGGCGAGCATCGTTTCGACGGGCCTGCCCGTGGGCATCTGCGGCGACATGGCAAGCGATCCGCAATGCCTTCCAACCCTGCTTGACTGCGGGCTGCGCCATTTTTCCGTCACGCCGTCGGGCCTGATGGCGGTGAAATCAGCAATAAGAGCGCTGACCGCAAATCCCCGAAGGACGGCAAATTAAGATGGCGCGAGACCCTGCTGAATCGACGATTGTCGATTACAAGATTATCCTGGCCGGCATCATCGATATGCGCCCGTCCGGAACGCGGCAGCGGCTCGCCGATGCGCTGGGAAAGCACCGTAGCTTTGTAACGCAGATCACAAGCCCGACCTATTCCACTCCTTTGCCGGCCCGACATCTTCCGACCATTTTCAAGGTCTGCCACTTTAGCCCGACGGAGCAAGAGCACTTTTTGAAGGCCTATCAACTTGCCCATCCGGGAAGGTTGCCGGACTTGGCCGCAAGGGATGGCTCCCGGCAGCTATCGTTGACGGTGCCCGATTTTGGCAGTGATAAGAAAAATCGAATATTTGATGAGGCGCTGGAGGAGTTTATCCTTAGGATTGCCCGGCTTTCAGAGGGTGGAGAGTAGACTGGAATGAGTTTGCGAGATTAGAATCGATGTCGGAGGAGATATGAAGAAATTCATGAACATGGCCGACACCATGGTCGCCGAGAGCCTGGAAGGGTTTGTCGCGGCTCATGAAGATATTCTCACCTTTTGCCCGCAACGCAAATGCATTGCTCGTCGTTCTCTCAGGGCAGGAAAGCCGGCCCTAATATCGGGAGGCGGAGCGGGGCACGAACCGCTGCATGTTGGTTTCATTGGGCACGGCATGCTGGACGCGGCCTGCACCGGCCACATATTCACGTCGCCGACGCCCGACCAGATCCTTGCCGCCATCGAGACGACGGACACCGGCGGCGGCTGCCTGCTGATCGTCAAGAACTATGATGGCGACATCATGAACTTTGAGATGGCCGCGGAAGCTGCCAGAGAACGACATCGTGTCGAAATGCTGTTCGTCGGCGACGACATAGCCAGCAGTCTCTCCAACAGAAGCGGCAAACGCGGCGTTGCAGGCACAGTCGTAACCGAGAAGCTGATCGGAGCGGCGGCCGAACGCGGCATGCCGCTTGCCGCTCTCCATTCCCTGGGGTCGGAGTTGCCGGAGCGCATATTCACAATGGGCGTCGCGCTTCGAGGGGCGAGCGTGCCGGAATTGCGCCGGCCAATTTTTTCGCTCGGCCCCGACGAGATGGAAGTTGGCGTGGGCATACATGGAGAACCGGGCCGCTCGCGGCAGGTCTATTCCGGAGCAGCAGCCGCCGCGCGCGAAATGTGCGACGAGATCCTCGCTGCTTGCGGGCCCAACCGTACAGCGCAAGGCTTGCTGCTCGTCAATGGACTGGGTGGCACGCCGCCGGCGGAGCTCTACCTGATGTACGGCCTTGCAAGGCGCATGTTCGAGGCAGCAGATATAAAGATTGCGCGATCGCTCGTTGGAACTTTCGTCACTTCGCTCGACATGCAAGGCATTTCCATAACTCTTGCTCTTCTCAATGACGAGCAAATTGCGCTTTGGGACGCGCCAGTTCACACTGCAGCCCTGAGATGGAGCTGACGGCCGCCGCCACTATCGGTCTGTGGGTTCGACAGCGGCCAATGCCAAGGCGGCGGCCCCGACGAGACCGCAATCGTCGCCCAACGCCGCAACCACGACCGGAATATCCTTGAACGGTGCCATCGCGTTGCGTCTGATGACGGCATGAATATCGTCGCTCATCAGGTCGAACGCCTTGGCAACACCACCGCCCATGATCAGGCGCTGAGGACTGAACAGATGAATCAGCCCGGTAAAGCCGACGCCGAGATATTCCGCCTCCTCTCGCAACAAAGCGAGACATTCGGCATCATGAAGTCGTGCGCCGTCGACAACGTGGCGTGACACGATTTTTTCGGAAGACGCTTTTGAGCCGAGGTAGCCCGATGGATCGCCGGTAGCGGCCATGTGGGCGCGTTTGCCAAGCGCCGTGCCAGCGGCAAACGCCTCGAAGCAACCGACGGCGCCGCAGGAGCAGACGGGGCCATCCGGAGCAATTTGGAAATGTCCGACATGTCCGGCCATGCCGCGCCGCCCATGCATCAACCGACCGTCAACAACCACCCCGCCGCCGATGCCGGTGCTGACGGTGACATAGACGAGGTGATCAAGGCCTTTCCCGGCCCCATGTTTCCATTCGCCGTAGGCGGCTGCAATGCCATCATTTTCAACGATCGTTGGGCGCTGGAACTCCTCGGCAAGCCGTTGGCGGAGAGGAAACTCATTCCATCCCGGAAGCGTCGGGATGTGGTCGACAACGCCGGTTTCCGTATCCATCGGGCCGGGTGCGGCAATGCCGATCGCTCCAATATGATCAAAGTCGATGCCTTCACATATCTTCGCGGCCAACGCGCGGAACTGCCCGACGACGGAGTTGGGGCCGCCGGCAACATCGGTCAGGACCGCCGCTCGCCTCCGAACGCCACCGCCCGCCACGAGTGCGGCGCGAACCTGCGTGCCACCCAGATCGAAGCCGATAGACAGCCGGTCGCCCATGGATCACGCCTCTTCGGGTTGGGCCCTGACCCATACCATTCGCTTTTCGAAGTGGTCGGCGTTGAATGCGAGCGACCCCATCACGATCGTTTCCGCGCCGGCGCGCCGCAATCCCGGAACGGTATGTTCGCGAATTCCGCCATCGGCGGCCAGGAGGATGCGCTTGTTGGCCGCCTTAGCCGCGATCAGCGACTTTGCCTCGCGCAGGCGAGGCCCGGCCTGTTCGTCCAGCCCCTGGCCCTTGATGCCGATCCGGGTGCCAAGCAAAGTAAGCACGCTGATGCGATCAAGGTAGGGCGCTACCGCCGCGACGGGGGTATGCAACTGCAATACAATGCCTGAGATCAATCCAAGATCTTCGATCAGAGAAAGGCATTCCTCGATTTTACTGTTCTCAGCATGGATGCTGATCAGATCCGCGCCGGCATCGGCAAATTGCTTGATCTGGTCCTGAAGAATGGCGTCAGACACCATCAGATGCACATGCAGCGGCTTCTTGGTCGATTTTCGGCAGATTGCAACGAGGTCGGGGAAGAAGAGTAGCGCCGGCGAGAAGTGACCATCGGCGACATCGATGTGATAGATATCGGTCAGCGCATCGACGCGCTCAATTTCATCGACCAGATGTCCGAGCTCCGCGGACCAGAGCGACATTTCGGCAAGCAGCCGGTCGGTCGGCAGAGCATTGAGCCAATGAGCCTCAGGGTGCATTTCAAAGTTCCTCCAGGAATGTCGCAAGGGCTGCGCGGAAATCGTTCTGGTATTGTTGAGGACTGTCGGCCTTCGGCGTGATTTCGACAAACCTGGCGTTGGAAATCCATTCCGCCAAGGTCCTCGCATATGAAATCGGATGGACGAAGTCTCGTGCATGGCCGATGACAAGCGTCGGCACTCCAATCGATCTAATCTGCTCCATGGAAACGCCGGGCCCATCGCTCGAGATCCTGCAAAGGAGCTCGGCAGTATCGGATAGGGGTCGGCGGCCAAAAAACCCTCGGAGCGATGCAAGGTTATCGGGGGCTTCCATCGCCAGCGTCCTCGCGACATCGGATGCTTCGAAGCGGAATCGTGCCTCGTCCGCCAAGAAATCATGAAGGAGCTGCCCGACGATCGCATTCGGCTGCATGTTGCTAGGGTTTGGCGTGTCGAGCCAGGCAGGCCTTGCCAGCACAAGGGCCTGCACCAGTTCCGGCCGGGTTACGGCCAGGCGAAGCGCGATTGCCGCGCCCATCGATATGCCGCCGATAACAGGCGTGATCTGCCGCTCTTCGATCAGGGCCGCCAGATCGTCGGCAAATGTTGCAATCGACAAATTCCCGTGCGGGCCAATATCCGAACTGCCGTGACCACGGCATTCAAGCGTCAGGCAATGCCAGCCGATATCATCGGGGAAAACCGCTGCGGGCTGTTTCGCGTCGCCGCAAAGGCCGTGCTGGAACACCATCGGCTCGCCGCTTCCGCTTTCGTGAACAGAGAAGTTCAGGCCTGCTCTAAAGTAGTGCGTCAGGTTCACGGCGCGGCTGCTCCAATAACCCCATTCAGGAATGCCGCGACGCCCGGAGCTTCCTCGGCGCTGAGGCCATGGGCGACAAGCTCGCCACGGAACCCGACGCTGCGCAACGCAACGATATAATGCGGGTAGTCTATCACCCCCTTGCCGGCCGTTGCAAAGCTGCCGTCGGCGTTCCTGTCCTTGGCATGTGCGATCTCGATGCGGTCGCCTAACAGAGTGGCCGCCTCCGAGATGATCGCACGCCGCTCTCCAGGTGTGACCTCCTCGAAGAGGTTGGCCGGGTCGAAGACGATACGAATGCGATCGCTGCCGATTGTGTCGATCAGGTCTCGTGCTCGCTGCGCGGAGTTGACGACATTGGCCAGTTCCGGCTCGACTCCAATGAGAATGTCATGCCTCTCGGCAATCTCGACTAGGATCTGGAACTCGTTGATCATTTCGCGCCATGCAGCATCGCCCTGGTTGTCCGGATGGTGGCGCCACTGGTCCTCGGCATCCAGACTGCCCGTGCAGACCGTCAGCAGCTTTGTCCCGATGCGGCCGGCCGCGGAGGCTATCGCTTCGAAACTTTGCCGCCCGGCCTTTCTCGTCGCAAAGTCCGGGTGGATCATGTTGTAGGTTGCCGAAACCGCAGCGATTTCCACTCCAGTCTTGAGCGATGCATGCCTAACGGAATCAGCGGCCGCGGGCTCGATATGCGGCGGAAGCGGGCTCATCCCGGAGCACGCCATGTTGTATTGCACGCATGCGTAGCCGCTAGCGGCCGCAGCCTGCAGCACTTCGAGCGGCGATGGGCCCGAAAATGTCTTGGCAAATATCCCGAGCTTCATCACACCGCTCCGGAAACGTCGGCCAGTCTGACGGCCTTGCCCGAGCGCACTGACTGCGCGATCGCGACCATGCCGCGGACCGATGCCAGGCCGTCGTTGATATCGGCACCGATCATTCTGGCTCCGTTGAGGATCGTGTCGGCAAAACCTTCCAGCTGCCGGCGATAGAAGTGCCCGTCCGCTCCCAGAACCCGTGTCGTTTCGCCCGACTTTTCGTGGAAGATATCGACCTCGCTCGTCTTGTAGAGCCAGGGATTATACGTCTTGCCAAGGACGCTGCCATTCTCGCCGTAGATCTGGAAGCCCTCATGCCAGTCCATGCGCACTGCCACGGTCAAATCAAGATGACCTAATGCGCCGCTTGCAAAGGCGACATCGACGAACCAGCAATAGGCGCCGAAGCGGTGGCGCAGGCGTGCCTCGACTTCGACGATCTCGCCGGCAAAATAACGCGCCGTGTCGAGCAGGTGGCTGCCATGTGCGAGCATGAAGTAGCGCTCAAGATCGGCCTTCGGGTCGCCGGCGGGCTTTCGGGCGTTGCTGCTCCTGACCATCAACGGCTGGACTGCGTCGGTCACCTGGTAACGGTGTGTGGAATCGCAGTACCAGGCTTTCAGCGCCAATAGCTCTCCCATCTCGGTGTCGATGAAGGCCTTCGCACTTTGCAAGCCTGCGTCGAAGCGCTTCATGTGGCCGACCTGAAAAACCTTTCTGCTGGTCTCGATCGCATGTTTCAAGGTCCCGACCTCTTCCACCGAGACGCCGACGGGCTTCTCGCAGAGCACATGTTTCCCGGCTTTCAGCGCGGCAATGGCCGCAGCCACATGGAAGGCATCGGAGGTCGCGATCACCACGGCGTCGACCATGGGATCGGCAAGCATCTCGTCATAATCGGAAAAGGATTTCTCGGGCGCATGCGTTGCCGCCATGCGAGCGCGCAAATCATCGGCGACGTCGCAGATTGCATATAGCTCGGCATTGCTCGCTTTCGCCGCACTTTCGAAATGGGCGGCTTGCGATATCGGACCACAACCGAGGATGCCGACCTTCAGACGACGTGCTTCGTTAGACATGAAATCTTCCTATGTAGACTCGAAGTGTTTGAGGTCGCCTTGTTAATATCTTTAGTAAAGAAATAAAATACCGTCAAGCCAGGATCTGCGACCTTTCGGCTCACCTAGGGCCTGAGCACCGGCTCCGAAAGCTCAACCGTCGAGATGTCGAAAGCGTGATGGTGGGCGATCGTGGCGGCGCCTGTGGCGCATTCGAAGGTACCCAGCAACGAGAGCCGAACGTCCGGAACTGTCGTGCCAGGGACGATCATTTCGGCGACGCGCGATTGGATGGCCTCAAGGCGTTTTTCAAGGACTGGCCGCATGACGCCGCCGAGCATGATGGTCGTTGGATTGAAGATGTTGACCAGCGAAACGATGCCGAGACCGAGGTAATGGACGATATGATCCATCGCGGCGCCAGCTGCCGCATCGCCGTTTTCCGCAGCAGCAACGACGGCAGCCGGGAGGGCCGCGTATTCCGGGTCCTGGAGATCGTCCCTGCCATGATAGGCGCGCGCCAAGGCCCCAAGATTGACCCAGCTTTCGAGGCAGCCGTCCTGGCCGCAGCTGCAGTGGGGTCCGTGCTCGGTCATGCGCAAATGGCCGAATTCTCCAGCGGTCCCGTTTGCACCGCGCAACAGCCGGCCGTTGACGATCGCAGCACCGCCGCATCCTGTCCCGAGCTTTAGAAATATGGTGCAGATGCTCGGAAGCGAAGGCTGGGTGTAGACGGAGCCGAAGGCGGCCGCATTGGCATTATTCTCGACAAAACACGGCAGGCTGAGCGACGAACCAAGCATTTCGCGAAGATTGACGTCGCGCCAGCCGAGGATCGGCAGGTTGAGGATGAAGCCCTCGGAGGTCACCAGCCCCGGCACTGTGACGCCGGCGCCGCGGATGCGCTTGCAAAACCGGATATCATGCTCAAGCATCGTCAGATGGTCGACGATCGCTTTGACCGCCTCGACAGGGGAGATGGTCTTGGCGACCAGAATTTCGGTAGAATGGACAACGGTGGCGGTGAGGTCGATCAGTGAAAATCTGAGAACGCCGACCCCGATCTCCGCTCCGAGAAAATAGGCGCCATTCGGGCTGATGGCGACACTCACTCCCGGCCTTCCAGGCTCGCGCGCGGCGGGGTTGGAAATGCCATCTCGAACCTCGCTCACCAGTTCCTTTTGGGCGAGGTTGGAAATCAACCGGGTGATCGTCGCAGGCGTCAGCGCCAGGCGGCGAGCGATGTCGGCACGGCTTGCAGGCCCCTGCATTCGAAGCATCGTCAGGATGCGCAACTCGTTCAAGTATTTTGCAAGCGTCTGGTCTGCCATATGATTCCGCTGTGGCACGGCTACACCGATGTTGCCACCTGTAGCGGAGCCGGCATCAAAAGTCAGCAATTGCATATAATTTCATTACAAAAAAAACTATTGACCGCTAGGCGTTGATACTTTCGACTTCTTCCTTGATCCCGCTCAATTGGCCCCATCGGTCTGTCAATACCGGGTCCGACAAGCTGACCTTTGACTGGTGTGCAACACGGCATCCCGGGAGCGGTCTCTTCTTGTCTCGGCGGGCCTTGCTTCGCACATCGTCTTTCCAAACCGTCTCGTTTGGCCTAAAGAGCGCGCAGGTAAAACTCCGGTCGCAGCCTACCCGGTCAAAACAGGACACCAATCATGAAAATCATCGTCATCTGCTCCGGCGGATTGGACTCCGTTTCGCTTGCGCACAAGGTCGCAGCGGAGCACGATCTCGTCGGGCTTCTCTCCTTCGACTATGGCCAGAGGCATCGCAAGGAACTGGATTTCGCCGCTGCCTGCGCCGCTCGCCTCAACGTTCCGCATCAGATCATCGACATCAGCGAGATCGGCCGTCACCTCGGCGGCTCGGCACTGACGGATGATATCGACGTGCCGGACGGCCATTATGCCGAAGAGAGCATGAAAATCACCGTCGTGCCGAACCGCAACGCGATCATGCTTGCCATCGCCTTTGGTCTTGCGGCGGCCCAGAAGGCCGATGCGGTGGCGACTGCCGTCCACGGCGGAGATCACTTCATCTATCCGGATTGCCGTCCCGCATTCATCGACGCATTCCAATCGATGCAGAACCAGGCGCTGGACGGCTACGCGAATGTCACGCTCTACGCCCCATACGTGAACATCTCCAAGGCCGATATCGTCGCCGACGGTGCAAAGCACGACACGCCATTTGCCGAGACCTGGTCCTGCTACAAGGGCGGCGCGCGCCAATGTGGCCGCTGCGGCACATGCGTCGAGCGGCGTGAGGCTTTTCACCTGGCAGGCATCGACGACCCTACCGACTACGAGGATCCGCATTTCTGGGTGGCCGTGACAGGAAGCTTCTGCGCCGAGGAGATCAAGTAATGTACCGGATTACCAAGGAATTTCATTTTTCCGCCTCGCATCAGTTGAAGGCCCTGCCGGCGGATCATCAATGCGCGCGGCTGCATGGTCATAACTATATCGTCGAGGTGGAGCTTTCATCGGCCGAGCTGAATGAACATGGCTTCGTGCGCGATTACCATGAGCTTGCACCGTTGAAGGACTACATCGACGCCAGCTTCGATCACCGCCATCTGAACGAAGTGCTGGATCATGACCAGGTGACGGCGGAGTGCCTGGCGAAGCACTTCTACGACTGGTGCAAGGCGCGGCTTGCGGAGACCTCGGCCGTGCGCGTGAGCGAAACGGCGAAGACCTGGGCGGAGTACCGGCCGTGACCCGCGTGAAGCCTGTCGAAATCCGCGTCAGCGAGATCTTCGGACCGACGATCCAGGGTGAGGGCGTGCTCATCGGCCTGCCTACCGTCTTTGTGAGGACTGGCGGTTGCGACTTCCGGTGTTCCTGGTGCGATAGCCTGCACGCGGTCGACAGCCAATATCGCGACGAGTGGAAGACGATGTCGACTGAGGAGGTGTGGCACGAGGTCAAGACCCTCTCAGGCGACACGCCGTTGATGGTCTCGCTTTCCGGCGGCAATCCGGCGATCCAGCCATTGGGGGCTCTGATAGCGCGGGGGCACGAGGAGGGCTATCGGTTTGCACTAGAGACGCAGGGGTCGATCGCCAAGGATTGGTTCGCGGATCTTGACGTGCTGGTGCTTAGCCCAAAGCCGCCGTCGAGCGGCATGGACACCGATTGGCAAAGTGTCGACGACTGTCTGGAGCGGGCGGCCGGCAAGCCGCAGACCGTGCTGAAGATCGTCGTCTTCGACGACCTGGATTTTGCCTACGCGCGCGAGGCTGCGGCCCGCTACCCCGATTTCCCGGTCTATCTCCAGCCCGGCAACCACACACCACCATCTCCCAGCGTCGAGGATGATTTCGTCGATATCGACGGGCTGATGGACCGGATGCAATGGCTGATCGACAAAGTCGTCGAGACGAAATGGTTCGAAGCCCGCGTTCTGCCGCAGCTTCATGTCATGCTCTGGGGAAATCGACGCGGGGTTTAGAGCAATTCCACTTGACCTGCGAAGCCCCATCATGCGGCGACCGTGTGTCGACCGCGAAGACGACCCTGCTTCCGGCAAACCCTCACTAGACGCCGCGAAATCATATACTTGGCACCCACATCGTTCTTTCTCCAGCACAGACCACAGTGCCGGCCGGATTGATCTTTAAAAAAAATGCTTGCAAAATGCCGTGCAAGACGACCCCAACAGGAAAAGTGCGAAGCGGTTTCCCCTAGGAATTGCGTCAAGACAAACAGCTAGAGCAGTGAGGCGTTTCCTTGAAACGATCAACGGCTCTAGAACCCTCGCTTCCGGTCGGGTTCGGAGCCGATCATGAGCGGCTTCTTGTCGTTGCCCTTTTTCATCAACACGCCCGTATCCGGCCCGAACATCGAATAGATCGGCAGGATGCTTGCTCCGAGCGCCGAAGCACGGGCGCCGAGTGCGCCGGCAATGATCGCCGGCGGAATGAGCCCCGGCGGAACCATCTCGGTAAAGCATTTGCGCACGCGATCGACCGTATCCGAAAGCAGTGCAGGGGGGAGGAGGCCGTCGATGACCACGGCCTCCAGATCCACCAGCGCAATGCTGCCGATGATCGCTTGCGCCAAGGCGTCGGCGCAATCGTCCTGCCACTCGGACACGAGATGGCGCGCTTGGGCGGGCATTGGGTCGAGATCGCGGACCCGCGTGATCGGAAATCCGTTGGTTCTCAGATGATGAACCAGCGTATAGATCGATGCCCTGTGAAGCAGTACTTCGAATTTCCCTTCAGGCTTTGGCACGGAGGCGAGGGTCGAATGGGTGACTGGGAAGGGACCGTAGGCCGCAGTGTTCCCGTTCGGACCGGTCTGTAGGGTTCCGTCAAGAACGAGACCGCCGCCCACAAAGGTGCTGAGCGAGATATGCAGGAAGTCGGAATATTGCTTTCCAAGCCCATAGACGAGCTCGGCGACGGCCGCTGCAGACGCGTCGTTCTCGATCATGACGGCAAGGTTCTGGGTATCGGCAAAATAAGAGCGCAGATTAAAATTCCGCCACGCCAGTTGCACGTCGCTCGGGAAGCCCAGCTCTTCGTCCCATCCGCCAATGAAGTACGGCGCCGAGATACCGATGCCGATCAGGCGCGTCTTGTGAGGGGCGCCTAGCTGCGCCTTGAACCGGCCAATGGCCTCGTCTCCAAGGCGGCGGATATTGTCAGGGTCCGGATGGTCATACTCGTGGGTCTCGAATGCCCGCATTTCGCCCGTAAAGTCAATCAGGATAGCGTCCATCGCCCGCCTGCCAATGTGCAGGCCAATGGAGAAAGCGCCGTCCTTGGCCAGGCCGTACATGGCGGAAGGCTGACCCTTCCCGCCGAAACGCTTTCCATTTTCGATGAGGTAGCCGGCCTCAGCCAGTGCTTCGACGATCCCGGCAACGGCCGGCGGCGTCAGATGGGCAAATCTTGCGATCTCTGCCTTTGACGCTTCTCCAAAGCGCCGGACAGCGTCGAGCACCACGCGCTCGTTGTAGTGGCGCAGTTGAACGGAGTTGCTGCCTTTTCCTGCCATGCGCCCTTATCCCTCGATCAGTTGACGAAGATATCCCCCGATGCCTTCGTCACGCTGGACTGCTGCTCCACAGGACATACAGCCTGCGATGTAAGCCTTCTAGCCGTGACGTCGCGTTTGTCAAAGCGATCATAAAACCCGGCTTGACGGACTGCAAGATAGATTATAGTAAATTGCTTTAATAAATGCGCCAAGAGGAGTTGGCGACCTAGGCCGGCGTGATAGAGGCGAGGAAAGCATGGCACTTGTTGAATATATAGCTGGCTCGAAGAGCGTCGCATCGCCTGGTGTCGGTCATGCTTGAGGTGTCCTCCACTCACTCGACTGCCGCATCTATTTCACCGACCGGACAGATCGTGGCCTCGCTTGAGGGCGTTACGAAAATATTCGGTGGAACAGTCGCGGTGGCCGACGTCAGCATAGATATACGCGCCGGTGAGGTGTTGGCGCTGCTTGGTGAAAACGGCGCTGGCAAAAGCACCTGCGTCAAGCTGATTGCAGGCGTCCACCGGCCGGACGGAGGCGCGATCATAATCGGCGGCCAACCCGTGCGGTTTTCTTCGCCGCTCGAGGCGCAGCGGGCAGGCGTAGCTGTCATGCACCAGCATCCCGGCCTTTTCCCAGATCTTTCGATCGCGGAAAATCTCTTCATTGGCCAGACCGGCGCCAGCTGGAAGATCGATTATACCCATATGCGGTCGGAGGCCGAGCGCTTGCTGAGGCTGGTTGGCCTCGATGTGGACGTTGCGCAGCCGCTGGCCAGATTGCGGACATCGGAACAGCAACTGGTCGAAGTTGCCCGCGCACTTTCGCTGGATGCCCGGGTCCTCATCATGGACGAGCCAACGGCAGCGCTGTCGCAAAGAGAAGTCGAGCGGCTTTTTACCGTTGTCGACGATTTGCGGGGCCACGGCGTCGGGATGATGTTCGTCGGCCACCGAATGGATGAGATCTATCATGTAGCCGACCGCATAGCGGTCCTGCGTGACGGACGGCTTGTCGGAACGGAACGCGCTACGGACTTGTCGCGAGAGCGCGCCGTGCAAATGATGGTAGGCCGTCCGCTTGACGGCCTATATCCGCGCCATGCGACGACGCCTGGGAAAGTCGTGCTCGAGGTCAGTGGGCTTTCCCGCGAGGGCTCATTCGAGAATGTGTCCTTTCAGCTGCGCGCGGGTGAAATTCTCGGCTTCGGTGGGTTGGTCGGCAGCGGGCGCACGGAGATCGCCCGCGTATTGTTCGGTATCGACCGGTCGACTGCAGGCAACATCACGCTCGATGGCGTTGCAGTCAGCCTCGGGTCGCCGCAGGAGGCGATGGATCGCGGCATTGCCTATGTCTCAGAAGACCGGATCGGCCAGAGCCTGGTCATGGATTTTTCGATCCTGAACAACGCATCGCTGACTGTCTTGGACGAGGCAACGCGCAGCGGTCTGATGTCGCGGACCAAAGAGATCGGCATGACGGCACGCTTTCTTGATCGACTCCGTCTGCGCTTCAGCTCCTACGATCAACCGGTAAGTTCGCTTTCGGGAGGAAACCAGCAAAAGGTGGTCCTCGCAAAGTGGCTGGCGACGAAGCCGCGCGTGCTCATCCTCGACGAGCCGACGCAGGGCATCGACGTACAGACCAAAGCTGACGTGCACGCGATGATGTCGGATCTCGCGAGCCAGGGCATGGCGATCATCCTGATCTCATCCGAACTTCCGGAGCTTCTGGGAATGGCCGATCGGATGATCGTCCTGCGGGAAGGCCACGTCATGGCCGAATTCAGCCGCGATGAGGCGACGCAGGAGAAGGTCATCGGCGCTGCGACCGACGCGATCGTGAAAAAGGTCGGTGGCGAGATCGTCGCGACGCCGGCCCATCATCACGGCGTGGCGCCAAAGCCGAGGGGCAAAGGTCTTCTTCAGCGCATATTCGGCCATCGGGAACTCGGGCTAGTCGCTGCGATGGCCGCCGTGGTCGTCCCGATCTCGATCCTGAATATCCGCATGTTGAGCGCTGCCAATCTGTCTGCGCTTGCCATGGATGCAGGTCTGTTGATGATTGTGGCGGTGGCTCAGATGCTGGTGCTGATCACCCGTAGCATCGATCTTTCCGTGGCGGCAATCATCGGTCTTGCCGCCTATGGTGCGGCATCGACCCTTCATCTACATCCGGAGATCGGCGTTGCCGGCGGGGTGCTGCTTGCCTGCGGCATCGGCCTCATCGCCGGAATAATCAATGGCTTGATTATTACCTACGGCAAGGTGCCGGCCATTGTCGTCACACTTGGAACGATGTCGATCTTTCGCGGGCTAAACAGCCTGTGGGCCGGGGGAACGCAAGTGAGCGCCGACCAGGTGCCGCAAGCCTGGCTCGATATGACTGGCAGAAATGTGCTCGGCGTGCCGGCGGTATTGCTGATCGCGATCCTGACGCTTGCACTTGCCGCCTACGTCCTGCGCTACACCACCATCGGCAGAGAACTTTTTGCCATCGGCTCCAATCCAGAGGGCGCCCGTCTGATCGGCATCCCGGCGCGCGGGCGCATTCTGATGGCATTTGCCGCAGCGGGGCTTCTGGCCGGCTTTGACGGTGCGCTCTGGGCATCACGCTATGCAACAGTGGACGCACGCGTGGCCTATGGGTTTGAGCTTACGGTTATTGCTGCAGTCGTCGTCGGCGGTGTCGCGGTCAGGGGTGGCTCGGGAACGGTGCTCGGGGTTGCCGCCGGCGCGCTCACGCTCCTTATCATCAACAACGGCCTGACCCTCGTACGCGTCGATCCACTGTGGCTGCAGGGTGTTTACGGCTTGGTCATACTCGCAGCGATCGGCATCGACGCCTATGTGGCGCGACGTGCATCGAGCCATCGGGGAGGAAGATCATGAACGCCAAGGTCAGCAATCGTCCCGACTTTATAGCGCGCATCGGCAACTGGGATAATTTTTTGGCGATATTGACCATCGGGGTCATCGTCTATGCCCTCTTTGCCGTGCCGAACTTCGCCTCAGTATTCAATATTTCCCAGGCGGTGGCCGGTATCTCTGAAAGAGCACTCATCGTTCTTCCGATGGTACTGCTGATCATCGCCCGCGAGATAGACTTGTCGGTCGCCAGCATCCTGGCGCTAACCAGCGTCATTTTCGGCCTGCTGGTGCAGGACGGGGTGCCGTTGGCTGCCGCGGTGCCGCTGACGCTACTTGCCGGCGCTGCGTGTGGAGCGTTCAACGGACTTCTGGTCACTGCGCTGGGGCTGCCGTCGCTTGTCGTGACGCTGGGGACCATGGCACTGTTCCGAGGCATCGGCTACATTCTTCTCGGCTCTGGCTCGGTCAATGATTTCCCTGATAGTTTCCTCGACTTCGGCATCGATACTGTCGGCGCGTCTCCTGTTCCCTGGACGATCGTGCCCTTCCTCGTCCTTGCACCGTTCTTTGCGGTCATGCTTCAAAAAATGCCTCTCGGACGGCGAATTTATGCCATCGGCGGCAGCCCCGAGGCAGCGAAATATTCGGGCATTGGGCTTGCTCGCGTCGTCCTTGGCCTGTTCGTGACGTCTGGCATCGTCTGTTCAGCAGCGGGCATGGTTTATGCCGCCCGCCTTGCCAATGCGCGCGCCAACAATGCACTCGGCATGGAACTTGACGTGATCACCATCGCGTTGCTCGGCGGCATCAGCGTCTTTGGCGGGCGCGGCCGGCTGACCGGCGTGCTGTGGGCGCTGCTGCTGTTTGCCACCATCCGCAACGTGCTCGGCCTGCTGCAGGTCGGCGGCGACGCGCAAGGCACCGTCATCGGCCTTTTGCTTATCCTCTCACTTCTGGCGAGCAACGCCGCAGAGCGCATCTTTGCCGGTGTTCGCGCCACATACTTCAAACCCAAAACAGGCGAGTAGTTTCCGGGACTCACCTGCTCACTCACACCGGACTTAGATTGGAGGAGGAAACTTTATGAAATATCAGGTCTTAACATCGCTGCTTCTGGCAAGCAGCCTCATTGCCGGCGTCACTGCTGCAAGTGCGGAAGAATGCGCCAAGGCTCCGGTAACCGTCGGCTTTCTGCCGAAGCTGGACACGGACCCCTATTTCCAGGTCGCCCAGACGGGCGCCGAGGAGGCAGCCGGAGAGATCGGCGGAAAGGCCGTCAAGCAGGCGCCCTCGCAGGCAACGGCGGAAGCGCAGATCGATTTCATCAACAATCTCGTCTCCCAGAAGGTTGGCGTCATTGCAATCTCCGCCAACGACGCCAATGCGGTCGCGCCGGCGCTGCGCCGCGCAGAAAAGCAGGGTGTGAGGGTCGTTTCCTACGATTCCGACGTCGCCACCGCGGCGCGGACACTCTTCCTCAACCAGGCCGCCGGCGATAGCCTGGCCGAGATGATGCTCGAATCGATGGGCCAGCTCATCGGTTATGACGGTGAATTTGCGATTCTGTCATCGACGCCGACGGCCACGAACCAGAATGCCTGGATCGACTTCATGAAGAAGAAGATGGCATCGGACAAGAAATACGCGAAAATGAAGCTCGTCCAGGTCGCATACGGGCAGGAAAGCGAGCAGGTCAATCAGCAGCAGGCCCTGGGCCTTGCGCAGGCATTCCCAAATCTCAAGGGGATCATCATCCCTGCCGGCATAGGCTTGCCGGCCGCCGCTCGGGCGATGGATCAGGCTGGCCTGTTGGGCAAGATCAAGTTGACCGGTCTGGCGCCGGCGATATTGATCAAGAAGTACATCCAGAACGGTTCGGTTCAGGATATCTGGTGGAACGTCAAGGATCTCGGCTACCTAACCTACTATGCAGCCCAGGCCGTGGCGCAGTGCAAGGTCACCGGCAAGGAAGGCGAGACCTTCAAGGCTGGCAGGCTCGGATCTTACAAGGTCGGACACAGCGGCGAAGTGCTGCTCGGACCGGCCAAGATCGTGACGCCTGCCAACATTGAAGAATTCAAGTTCTGATCGACCGCAGAAGGGGGAACGCTGGACCGGCGTTCCCCTATCCCGTCATCTACAAGGAATTCGACATGAAGCCCGTGCTGCTTGCCGGCGAGACGTTTCACGTCACGTCTTTGGCCGCAAAAGGATACGAGGTCGGGGCATCGTCTCGCTATATCAATGGTGCGCTGCGCTTCATCGAAGCGCTGGCGACACGGAATATCGACGTGGTGCAAATCGGCGGAGATCGATGCGAGGCAGAGTTCCCCAGGACGATGGAGGCGCTTTCGCAGTATTCTGCAGTTGTGCTGTCTGACGTAGGAGCTTTGTCGCTCCTATATACGTCGGAAACGCGATTGGGGCAACGTTCCGTCAACCGATTGGAGCTGTTGCGGCAATGGGTTGAAGCGGGCGGTGCGCTGATGATGGCCGGCGGTTATACCAGCTTCCAGGGCATGGACGGCTCGGCCATGTTCCGTGGCACGGCCGTCGAGGAATGCCTGCCGGTGCTGTGCCTGCCCACTCCGGACGGAGTTGAAGCGCCGGAAGGACTCGATCCTGTCGCAACCGATCTCGACCATCCCATCTTGGACGGGATCTCGCATCCAATGCCTTACATTCTCGGCATGAACCGCGTGAGGTTGCGCGCAGAGCCGGCTACAACGGAATTGCTCCATTGTGCAGACCGAAGTGGCAATCTTCCGCTCCTCGCCGTCCGCGACTATGGCGTGGGCCGCTCGCTCGCCTGGATGACGGATATTGGGCCACACTGGCTATCTCACGACTTTATGCAGTGGTCAGGTTACAACACACTCATGGTCAACATGATCCGCTGGCTCGCGCGCGAAATATGAGGCGCGAAAGTGCCCCTCGACGGAAATTTGGCAGGCGACGCTACCTTCATCAGTGTGCGGTTACCGGGGCCAGTCTGCAGGATTAAAAAGATGCAGGGAGCATAGCTTCGCTGATCGCTGGCTTTTCCGCCGGGCCCGCGTAAAGTCGCGTCACGTAAATTCAGGCAGGAGAATTGGTCATGAAGATTAGTGCGCGCAATCGCCTGAAGGGCAAGATCACGGAGATCACCAAAGGCGCCACGACTGCGCATGTCCGCATAGACATCGGCAACGGTGCGATCGTGACCGCATCGATCACCAACGAGGCTGTGGACGAACTGGAGCTGAAAGTCGGCGGCAGCGCCTATGCGGTCGTCAAGGCCTCCGATGTCATGGTCGCAATTGATTAATTGCCATTGCCCGCCTGAAAATCGCCCGGCTGCGGTGGGGCGATCGGTTTGAACAGGGTGCGATCGGGCTTGAGATCGATGAGCGGCGTGCCATCGAGACAATCAAGGCCGCGCACCAGGAGAACGGCCCCCTCGACCGCCTCTAGTTCGACGATCGACGTGCCGATCGGGTTTGGCCGAACGGGTGAGCGCAGCGCGAACGTCCCATGGACCTTGCCGTTGCTGGCGGGGCTTTGCAGCAACAGATCGCGGCGCGATCGATCGAGCCAATAGAGGATTTCCAGCCGTTCGAAAGCCGAAACACCCGCCAATGCCGGCACCCAAGGCTCGAAAATCTCGATCCGGCAAATGGGACCGTCATGGCGTCCCTGCCGTGGGCATTCGAGCCGCGAGGTCCAAGGCGTCGATATCCGGCCGATGAACACCAGGCCCGCGTCGGTCGCTTGCGGCGGCTCGATCGCCACTTCGTTTTCTCTGATTTCGTTTTCGCGGACCATTGTGACGTCCTCTAGCCGCGACGCGGTTTCGCCAGGTGGCTGGCTATATCTATACAAACATATCGACCGCAGGCAAAGGAGCAGCTATTTGCGCCAGGCAATCCTCTTGCCTCAATCAAAAAAACATACAATATACATACATTATGAAATCGGGCATGTGACCATGGCAAATGAGCGGGCATGGAAGTTCTGGGTGCCGTCGATAGCTCGCGCCGGCGGGCCGGTCTATCTGGCGATTGCCGACGCGCTACAGGCTGACATCCGTTCCGGCCGGTTGTCGGCAGGTGCACGGCTGCCCCCGCAAAGGGCGCTTGCCGAAGCGCTCGGCATCGATTTCACCACGGTTACACGGGCCTATGCGGAAGGGCGCAAGCGCGGTCTTCTGGACGGGCGCGTGGGGCAGGGGACCTACGTGCTTCAGGGCCGCCCGTCTGTCTCCCGTCCGCTTCCGACGGGCCTCGTCGATATGAGCATGAACCTGCCTCCGCGTTTCGACGATGCCGCCCTTACAGCCCGCATGTGGCAAGGGGTGGGCGCGCTTGAGGCTGAGGTTGGGCTGGACCTCCTGCTGCGCTACCAGCAGCCGGGCGGCGCTGCACGGGATAGGGCTGCGGGGGTCGAGTGGCTGTCCGGCCGTTTGCCGGGGATTTTTGCCGAGCGCGTGCTGGTGTGTCCAGGGGCGCAAGGAGCCTTGCTCGCTGTGCTCAGCTCGCTTGCCGAGCCCGGTGACACTGTCTGTGCGGAAGCTCTGACCTATCCCGGTTTTCTATCGGTTGCCGCGCACCTTCGCCTTAACGTGGTCGGCGTTCGGATTGATGAAGAAGGTGTCGTCCCCGAGGCTTTCGAGCAAGTATGCGCCGAGCACAGGCCAAAGGCATTCTACTGCAATCCGACGATCGGTAATCCGACCACGATCACCTTGCCTTTGGAGCGTCGCAGGTCCCTCCTGGAGATCGCTGCCCGGTACGATGTCGCAATTGTCGAAGACGATGCCTACGGCGCCCTGCCGCGCCAGCCGGTGCCGCCCCTCGCCGCACTAGCGCCGGAGCGAGTGTACCATATCGCCGGGCTCGCCAAATGCCTGTCGCCGGCGTTGCGTATCGCCTATCTCGTTGGCCCGGACATTCGGGCAGCGGTGAGACTTTCCGGCATCGTCAGGGCGACCGCCGCAATGGCGTCGCCGCTGACCGCTGCAATTGCCAGCCGATGGATAGAGGACGGGACGGCCGATGCAGTGCTGGGAGCCATTCGCAGCGAGGCCACGGCAAGGCAGGCGATTGCCAGGGAATTGCTGCCTTCCGGCAGCATGTTGGCGGACCCTGAGGGCTTTCACGGCTGGCTTCGTCTTCCGGCCATGTGGTCGCGGGGCGAATTCACGGCCAGGCTTCGTTCCGCCGGTATTGGCGTGGTTGTGAGCGACGCCTTTGCGCTCGGTCCTGCGCCCGAGGCAGTGCGGCTCGGCCTCGGCGCAGCCGAAGATCATGAGCATCTGCGCCAGAGTATCGGAATTCTCGCCGATCTGCTGGTGCAGCCGCCGGCTGCCTCCATCACCGTTGTCTGAGAGGTCAAATCAAAACATACAATGAGTACAATCTATACATACATTTATTTGACAATCCATGCAATTCGTCCTATAAGATGCTCATCGCCGCCCATCGCTTCGCCTGCGAGGCATCGACAAGGACAAACCAAATGTCATACGACGATAAATGGCCGCCGCTTCCCCCCGTCCAGACAGGCATCCGGGGTCGTTGCCCGCGCTGCGGCCAGGGGCATCTGTTCAGTGGTTTCCTGACGCTCCGCCCGTCATGCGAAGTCTGCGGGCTCGACTATTCCTTTGCCGATCCGGCCGATGGCCCGGCCTTCTTCGTGATCTGCTTTGCCTGCATTCCGAGCGTGGCGCTTGCCCTTTGGATCGAGGTGGCGTTCAACGCACCCTATTGGGTTCATATCTTCACGACATTGCCGTTTATGCTGTTGACCTGCATCCCGCCTCTGCGGCCTCTGAAGGGATGGCTAGTTGCGAGCCAATATTTCTATAAGGCCGAAGAGGGCAAGCTTGCAGGTGCCAGCGTCCGTGATCGCGAACGGACGATCCCGGCTCCTCCGGTTTGATCTGGAGGGCAGATCTATTTGTCTCCTATAAGCCTCGGCTGGACGGCTGCATACATGCCGGTGGTGCGGAATTCCGTCGGTGTAATCCCGTATATTCGACGAAACACCTTTGAGAAATAGTTGGCATCGTCGAAGCCGGAGATAATCGCAACCTCCTTGACGGGCAGGAATGCGGCGTTGGTCAGGAGCTTCGCGGCGCGTTGCATCCGCTGCTGCAGGACGAATTCCGCCGGCGGCAATCCTTCGCTTTCGGTGAAGACGCGTGAGAAATGCGCGCGACTGAGCCCGCTGACACTTGCCAGTTCCTCGACCGATAGTGCCCTTTCAAGATTGGCACGGATGTGGTCGATCACGCGCTGCATCAAGCTGAGGTCGGCGGCGAAGGCGTGAGAGCCGAAGACGTCGTCATAGAGTGCCATTGCCGCCTCGTAGGCGATTGCCGAAGCGCGAGCGGGCGTGGCTGCCTCGCGAATTAGCCGCAGGCTGCAATCGGCGATATGGTCGATGGTCGCCGGCTTCAGCTTCAAAAGCGGGCCTGCGGCGCTAAGAATGAGGCGGTGGATGCGCAATGCTTCCTCGCCGTTCATCGATAGCCAGAAATATTCCCAACGCGTGTTCTGCTCAAGCCAATAGCGGTGATTGTGCGGCACCAGCACCAATAGCGTGTCGCCGGCCGCGAGCCGGTAATTGCGGTTCTCATAGCGCAGCCGGCCCACGCCGCCGATGGTGTGCTGGAGGACGGTGAAGGCTGTCTGGCCGCGCTTGCGGCCATCCCAATCATAGGTTTCGTTCTCCCGGATTTCATAGCCCGCGCTGGTCGGCATGGCATGCAGCCTATGCCGACCGCGCGGTAGCGAAATCGTCCGCATGATGGGGCCGTTCGCAATCAAATCCTGCAGCATAAAATTACCCTTGAAAGCATAATCATTCTCTGTTCGGCGAGCGACTATAGGCATAATTTCGGATGAAGGACAGAATGTGAAAAGCTGTCAGATATGAAACCGCCTACACGAACCGGCTGGTGAAAGCCGCGTTCGAGGTAGCCTGACGAGAGACGCCCGGAGAGATTTATGGCAGGCAATCCCAAGATCACCTTTATCGGAGCCGGTTCGACGGTGTTCATGAAGAACATCATCGGCGACGTTTTGCAGCGCCCGGCTTTGTCGGGGGCGCGTATCGCCCTGATGGACCTCAACCCGCAGCGGCTGGAGGAAAGCGCCGTCGTTGCCCGCAAG
>NZ_JBFRFF010000018.1:0-117609 GCF_052114685.1 Rhizobium sp. 2YAF20
CATCTACCGGATCGAAACGACTGCGCGAGACGAAAACCCCTACGACGGACAAACGAAGGCCGACTGCATCCACCGTTTCCGCCAACAGCACAGCTTGCCTGTCCTGAACGCTTTAAAGACGTGGCTCGACGATATCGCGCCGAAGGTCGTGCCGGACACCAAGCTCGGCGATGCCGTGTCCTACACCCTGAACCAGTGGGATTACCTGACACGCTACACCAGCGACGGCAGGATGCCGATCGATAACAACATTCTGGAACGCGATATCAGAGTTTTTGCAAGACGTGTGTCATTATGCACTCCCTCTTTAAGTGATTGTAAATATTGGAAGGGTACCGCCGTCAACATCGCGACACGGGCGGCCTGTTCGGGCGATCGACGCCTTTACCGCCTCAGACGTCAGATCGGCGGCCCGTATTTGGTAAGGAACTCGCGCGACAACCTGCTCAGCCGCAAGGACGCCAGTCTTGATAAAGTGGCGTATCACGTGGTTTGAAACGCCAAGAACTTTTGCGGCCTCCGACATGGTGAGCCATTCCCCACCTTTGCAAGCCGATCGATAGGCGCGAATGTCGCGCTTAAACCGAACCGCCTCGACGCGCCGTCCGTTCCAGGTCTTGCCTTGTCCGGTGGGCAAACCCATTCGATTTAATGTCGCAGCAATATGCTCGTCGGACCAGCGACCAGCCATGCTACGCATGACTTCCAGCGCATTTTCACTGGTTGCGCAGCCATGTTCGCCAGACTGTGGCTTACGGACACGCAACTCTGAATGCTGACCACCTTTCCAATGAATGGTGAGGACAACATCACGGACAGCATCGTCAACATCGACGATAATGTCAGTGATCAACGTTCGGAGAAGCTGCTGGCGTGCGCGCATTGTTACATCAGGGGTATTCCAGGCTGCCGACAGGTTCTCCGCCAAGTCGGGAAAGGTATTGGGATCAACGACGATCGTCGTCGGATCTTCGGCAGGTTTGCGCATCTCCAGGCCGCGTACACGGCGCAATGCCGCCTCCCAGTTCTTCTCCAGCTGAGCTGCAATCAGGCGGTTGTCGGGATCACATGCAGCATAGCGGCGTTCAGCCAGGCCAGCCTCGTAACGGGCTTGCTGAAGTTCCAGGCCGAGGATCTGGCGCCGATCTTCCTGTCGTTTCTGATGCATACGCTCGGCCTCGATTGCGGCTTCGATCGCTAATGGTTCTACCGCTCGTAACAACTCTTGCGCAACTGCCGTATCAACCTTCGCGGCCCCGAAGTTCATACAGCAGGAGTGTCCTGTCAAATCGCCCTTGGAGCAGCGGTAAACTGGCTGGCTGGGTTGGCGTCCCCTGTAGTATACGCTGAGGCGGTGACCGCAACGGGCACATGTCAGAAGGCTTGTCAGAAGCGCCTTGCCGCCGCGGCCTGATTTTGCGCCATCTTTGCAGCCGAAAGCATTGAGCGCCAACTGCTTCTGATTGCGGTCATATTCTTCCCAACCGATGTAGCCTTCATGATGATCCTTGATCACCACCTCCCAAGTATGGGCTGGTTTGTCGTGTCCGTAGGTGCGCCGCGCCCGGCCAGCTACGATTGAGGTTCGCTTCTCTCTTTTGCCGTATGCATAAACGCCAGCGTAGAAAGGGTTTTTTAGGACGCTGATCACATTGCGGTAACGGATCGGCTGCCAGACCCAGCTCGTCATGCGACCTTCATTTGACGGTCGAGGAAAATGGATCTGTTCCGCCATCATCGATAACAGTACCTGGCGAGCACTACCAAGTTCGCGAAAGCGGCTAAAAATAAGCCGAACTACTTCTTGAAGGCGCAGGTCGGGATCGAGCCCCAAGCCCGCCGCGCGATGCCAGATATAGCCAAACGGAACCGAGAGGCGCAGTTCGCCCCGACGCGCTTTCGATCTTGCAGCGTCATACATTCTTGCACGCAACACACTCAGCTCGAACTCGCTGATACTACCCTTCATGCCGAGAAGCAGGCGATCATTCGGTTGGTTGGCGTTGTACACGCCATCCTGATCGATGACCCTTGCTTCGACGAGGCCGCACAGTTCGAGAAGATGATGCCAGTCGCGTCCGTTGCGTGCGAGTCTTGATGCGTCGAAACACAGGACGGCGCCGACTTTACCTTCGCAGAGCCAGCCAACCAGGCGCTCGAAACCAGGTCGCTCCACCGTTCCGCTTGCAGATCGCCCGAGATCGTCATCGATAACTTCGATATCGGCGAAACCATAGCTGCGTGCGATGTTGACCAGATCATACTGGCGCCGCTGGCTCTCCAGATTGGTCATGACCTGGGACTGCGATGACTGTCGCACATACACGACAGCCTTGCGTTGGAGGACGTCCGACGGGAGGAGATCAGCGCTTATCATCGGCGTTTTCCTCGTTGTGAATGCCGACGGCCTCCATCAGGATTCGCGCAAGCATCAATGCGGACTTCGCCCGCTCTGTCTCGCTCATTCCTTCCAGCTTGCCGGGTTCGAATGCCAGACTCATCTGCCTGCCCAGGGTCTGTCTGGGCGCGTTTTGCTGCTTCATCGACTTTCTCCCATGCGACTCCATTATCGCTTGGGAAGTTTGCCGGAATGGCACTCACCGTGACCAGCCCGGCCAACTCAGACAACGCAAGAAGATCGACCTGCGGCCGTCCCAGGGTCATTCCAGCGCAGACCATTGGGTCAAACATCCAAGCGGCCATCACGATCACCGCATCCGATGGAGTCCGCACCTTCAGAAACTGACCTGTCGCGCGGTGCATTACCTGCCGAACGCTGACCTTGCGGCCATAGCAGGGGTGCCAGCGATAATAAACTTCCAGCTCCTGACCGACATGGGCAGAATGAACCAGTGATGGCGACCGGAAGAAAATCGTGGCTGTTCAGCGATACCGTCGACGGAGCCAAGGCCAGTGCTGTTATCTACAGTCTGATGCTCACCTGCCGCGCCTGTGGCGTCGACCCACTCACCTGGCTGCGCCACGTGCTCACCGAGTTGCCGCAGCGCGCCGAAGCGGCCGAGATCGGCGACTTGCTACCGTTCAACTTCTCCAAAACCTCTGCGGCCCAATAGAGCCGGATATTGCTACCGATGCGAGGGACGTTCGGCGGTGCCGCAGCGTCAATGCGCATGGAAAATCGCGCTTACCTTCATTCGGTCGCGACGGCGATTGCAAAAGGCAAATACGGCCGGAGCAAACGGATCGAGAGCCATAGTTTCCTGAACCAGCACCGCAAGGCTGTTGATGCCAGCCCTGAAGTCGATCGGCTCGCGATGCAGGTAGACCTTGATATCAGCGCCCAGTCTGAACATGACCCAGCGCTCCGATTATTGCTGCTATTGCTTCAACGTCACCGCATTCCAGCGTCAATTTCACCCCGTTCGGAAGTGACGCGCTCACCGTGGCTGGAGAGGAAAGACGGCCGATCTTCTCAGGTTTTGATCGCGGCACCTCATGACAAGTGACTGGCAAATCCTGCGCAAACGCACTGCTTTGTCGCGCCACGGCCCGATCCGCGGCGCTGTCGATCTGCACCGCAACAAACGCCGATGTCGAAGGTGATCCGTTCGGCACGGTCTCCCTCTTACTCAGCCGACGCTTGCCTATCCATTTCCATAGGAGGTTCGCATTAACCCCATGTTCGATCGCAAGTCTCGCCACCGAGGCCCCTGGCTCAAGGCAGGCTGCAACAAGGCGGTCCTTTGATACCGGATCATATCGGCGTCGCCCGTTCCGACCCACAAGCCTCACACGCAGTCTCTGATCATCGTCCATTTGGTGTCCACCTCCTTTTAGGTGGACACCAAATGCCTCAGCTCACTCAACAGAAGAAGGTGCGGGGAAATGCGCGCTTACGAATGAATGCCCGCTCATTTGGGTGCTTTATGAAAGAAGCGCGACACGGAGGGGCGAGCCTCAATAGATCGTTGCTTTCGGGCCTGTTAACGTTCACCGCCAGCCTCCGAGACAATCTTGGCTAGTGGGGAAAAAATGTAATCGATAACGCGGCGAGTATCGGTCTTGATTTCAACAGTTCCCGTCATACCAGACGTGAGCGGAAAAACCGCGCCGTTGGTCCTTATCGCTCCCTCATCGAGCGCGATCGTAATAGGGAATACGAAGCTCGCCGGCTCGCCAGGCATGCTTGCTGGCGATGTATTACTAGCTGCGACTGTGACGTCAGCAAGCGCACGCTTCGCATCCTGTTCCGCTATCGCGTTTGACGCAATCTTGACGATCTTTCCATGCAATATGCCGAACCGGGTGAATGGAAACGCGTCAACCTTAACGACTGCATCTTGACCGATTTTGACAAACCCAATGTCAACGTTAGCGACCAAGGCCTCCATTTGCAGCTTGCTTCCGCTCGGCGTGATGATGGCCAGCTCCTGTGCTGTCGTCACCACCTGCCCAACTGTGGTGACAGCTGTCTGCTGAACGACGCCGTCGATCGGCGAATGGAGTTTCGTGCGCGCAAGCCGCGCCGTCACCTTTTGGAACGCGTGTCGGGCTTGATCAAACCTGCGCGACGCTTCTGTAATTCGGTTCTGGTTGTCAGCGATGAACTGAGAAATGGTTTTCACTTTCTCACTCTGGACTCCCATCAGAGCGGCATCTGTCTCGGTTAACTGGCCTTGGTCAAACGCAAGCTGTACTTGCGTTTTCTCAAGTTCCTCCTGGGCGTCATATAGATTGTTTTTGGTACCCACGCTAAGATCGATTGCGTGCTGTCGACTAGCAACTCGCTGATCCAGTGTGCTCACTAAAGTATATTGCATGGCGATGCTCGCATTGAGGCGCTTTCGTGTCGCCGATTGCTGCGCCATTTGCTCATCGAAGGCTTTAAGAGAGTCCGATAACTGAGCCAGATCGGTCGCCAGTACAGCGTTTTCTCGTAGCCGAAATGACTCAGGCAACGAGACATCCCAATCAATTTTCAGGTCGCGCCGCTGGGAGAGTTTTTCGACCGGACTGTCGAGGGTTTGCGATGCGTCAGCACTGTTGGGCTCGTTAGCGTGAATTACTCTACTCCCTTGGCTTTCCTCGCTTTCTGCGGTTCTCACTATGTTGATAGCATAGCGCCTGCGATCAATCTCAGCGAGACTGGCGTTTAGATCGTCTTCTGCGGCTTGGGCGTCGGCGGTGGCTTCGGCCGGATCCAGCTCGAACAGAAGCTCGCCTTCAGTTACCCACTCGCCCGCCCGGACATGGATAGCAGCAATTTTACCTGGTTCCAGCGGCTCGATAACCTTCGAATACTCCGTGGTCTCGATTTTGCCTGGAGCGACAGCCAGCACGTCGAGGCGTCCGACAACCGACCAAACAAGCGACGCAAGCGCGAAGAGGCAGATTGTCCATATCAAGGCAGTCGGCAAAGGCGGAGGTGGGGTTTCGAGGATTTCGAGAGCGGCCGGCAGGAACTCGCGGTCACGGCCCGATACGACAGCGGGAAATGCGGACCGCGCTATCGCCACCTGATCCGGAGCGCTCGGCTTCATACCGATTCCGTTGCTTGTTCCGTCTGCATCGCCCAAAGGTGAGCGTAAAGCCCACCATCGCGTTTGAGCAGCTCCTCCCGCGAACCAATCTCAACAATCTCTCCTTGTTGCATTCCAACTATCCGTCCGCAGGGGCGCACTGACGCTAAACGATGAGCAATGATAATGACCGTGCGGCCGTGTACAATCGCGCGCATATTCTCCTGAATGATCCGTTCGCTGTCGTAATCAAGAGCCGACGTAGCCTCATCCAGGATGAGGATCCGTGGATTTGTCGCAAGGGCTCGAGCGATGGCAATGCGCTGGCGCTGGCCGCCAGAAAAGTTTGCCCCGCGCTCTTCGACTACCGTGTCGTACCCGTGCGGAAGTTGCACAATGAACTCGTCTGCACCGGCGAGTTTCGCCGCGTACATCACCATCGCGCGAGGCATCGCTGGGTCGCCCAGTGCGATGTTTTCGTGGATTGTCCTGTTGAAGAGGATGTTTTCCTGCAACACCACTCCAATTTGCCGCCTAAGCCAGCCGGGATCAAGTTGGGTCAGATCCACCCCATCAACCAGCACTTGACCATCAGTTGGATTATAAAGGCGCTGCATTAGTTTTGTGAGCGTCGACTTCCCAGAGCCAGAGCGTCCGACTACACCAATTACCTCTCCTGCGGCGATCGACAGCGATACGTTACGCAACGCATTAGCTGCGTCCGGTCTATAACGCATTGTAACGTTGCGAAACTCGATCTCCCCGCGTAGTGGTGGAAGTGCCAGCAGATGCTGCGGCGCAACCTCAGGCGGAGAGTTGAGGATATCGCCAAGCCGAGCAACTGACACCTGCACCTGCTGAAAGTCTTGCCACAACTGCGAAAGCCGCAAAATCGGCTGGACAATTTGATTTGCGATCATAGTGAATGCCACCAATTCGCCGACTGACATGGAGCCAGCGACAACAGATTGCGCGCCGAAAAAAAGTATCAAGGCTGTCGTCACCTTGCTCACGTACTGAATCAGGTTCTGGCCGAGCGCACCGGTGACGCCGGCATCGAACGAAGTGCGAACGTAGGCGGCGAGTCTCTCTTCCCATTGCGCTTGAATTAATGGTTCTACAGCAGCTGCCTTAAGGGTCGGCGCACCAACCACCGATTCAACCAAGAACTGATGTGAGCGCGCGCCTCTGCTAAACTTCTCGTTGATCTGCCCACGCAGGACGGGGCGCAATACCGCAGCGATGAGTACATAAACTGGTATTGAGAGAAGCAGAATGACAGTAAGCTTAACAGAATAAATTAGCATAACTGCGATGAAAACGATCGCAAAGACCAGGTCAAGGACGGAGGTAAGACACTGTCCCGTCAGAAAATTTCTGATGGTCTCCAGCTCGCGCACGCGGGCGACGGTTTGGCCAGCGGCTCGCGTTTCAAAATAGGCCAGCGGCAAGCGGAAGAGGTGATGGAAGAGCCTTCGCCCAAGTTCGACGTCAATTCGATTGGTCGTGTGGCTCAGCGTATAAGAGCGCAAAAACTGCAGCACCGTCTCGAAGAGGCCAAGCGTCACCATCCCGACGGTCAGTACAATTAGAGTGGACATGCTTTTGTGAAGAAGCACTTTGTCGACGACGAGTTGAAAAAAGATCGGACTTGCTAACGCAAAAAGCTGCACGAAAAGAGAAGCTACCATAACGTGTGCCAATGGCCGCCGATAACGTACAATCGAGGGCCAGAACCACAGAAAGCCGCGACTATCGGGGTCCGACCCCACCCCCCCGAGCCGTCGCGTAACTAGAATGACGCTGCCGGAGGAAAGAGCATCGGCTTCATCCAGTAGTACCACGGTCACCGAGCGCGCGATGGGATTGACTAGGCGAATCCTGTCCTTCTCGCCTGAGTCTGCCAAAACGGCAAACCCACCGTCCTTGAACACCAAAATCGCCGGCAATGGGATTTTACCCAGCCTATCCGCAGTCACCCCGCGGATCACCCGCGACTTCAGTTTCAGGACATTGGCGGCACGCTGCACATCCTCAGTTTCGGCTAAGCGCCCGGTCAACGACAACTTGTAGCGAAGCTGCGCCGGGTCTGCGGGAATTCTGTAATGTCCAGCAATAATCGAAAGGGATATAAGCCCTGAGTCTAGCTGATCTGCGCTTTGCCCAATGCCTGGCTCTATGGCCGCAAGTTTGGAAGAGGCAGTATTGCTCATCTTGATATCTGAATCAGGCCCCAGTTCTGTTCTGTTGACTTCGGGTCGGAGCATCAGCGGCCTGTATTGGAACACGGTTTTCTGAAAAGTATATCCAGCGCCTCTCGCCGACCTCATGTTTTTTAGTAACGCTCGCAAGCGGTTTTGATCTGGCCGCTTGCCGCTCCGTAGACTTTTCAATTGTGTTACATTGCTGGAGCGATGGCAAACGCCTCGACCAAACTTGTACTGTTGTGATCACAACTGACAAACCCTACGAGTAACGCAATCCCGAAATTTATGCTCAGGCCCATGGCGAGACTCCTTTTCCAAGAAACTCTGGATGCCGGAATCGTTCCCTCACCCCATCGCCCTAACCAGATGGAGAAGGTGGTCTTCAAGACGTATAACCTTGCGGCTTAGCTAAGCGGCAGCACCTCTGCCAAAGCCCTTCCCTAAACTACACAAAAATTTAAGTTATCAATGACCCAGTTGCATTATAGGTATTTATGTAGGCCGTTAGGAACGCATCGGTAGACGAAAATTTGCCATTCAAATCGGGGTGAGCAGAGAAATATGCGACCACATCGAATGGCTTGGCACTTCGGCCTTCATTTAATCCGTGCGCGATGTAATGGGTCGCACCTGCGTCATTATCAGCACCGTATCCTGCCATTAAGTCAGCATATCCGGCTATATAATCAAGACCGTCAAAGGTGGTGGTGCGGCCTTCATTCAGTCCATGTTGTATGAAATGTGCGGCACCATCTTGCTCGTTTGTCCCAAGGCCGATGGCCAGGTCTTTATAGCTCGCAATATAATCCAGTCCATCGAAAGTTGACTTACGACCCTCTAGAGACCCATGTTCGATATAATGGAAAGCGCCTGCATCACCATTGGCGCCATACCCCCGACTTAGATCGCTGTAACTGGCAATATAGTCCAAGCCATTAAAAGACGTTACACGGCCTTCAGTAGTCCCATGATTGATAAAGTGAGAGGCGCCGACATCGAGAAGAGCCTGCTGTGAACCGGCTGATCTATAGCCAACAGTTAGGTCTGCATAACTTGCTATATAGTCCAAGCCGTCAAATGTATCGGTTCGGTGCTCGGTCGGCTCGGAATTGTTATACCAATTCTGCATTGCCTGCGAGTTATTGCCAAAGCCCTTAATCAGATCGCTCCAGCTTGCCTCCAAATTCAGGAGGTCGATAACGTTATAGGGTCCCGTAACATCGCCACTTCGGGCGATGTCATTGCTATGGCTGCTGGTATGCTGTTCACCCAGTGATAGAGAGCCAACAAAACCAACATTCGCCCCGTTGGCGTTGTAGTTCCCGTAGAACTGCCCCTCGTCATTTATGCCGTTGACCATCGTACCGCTGGAGCCAGGAACGTCGAACTTGTAAAAAACGCCGTTTTCGTAGACAAATCCGTGCAGGCCAGAAGCGGTGGTATAGTCGCCGGCAATGTCGCCAGAATCATTGGTCCCCGAGACGAAAGTATCAGTAGCCCCAGGCACGTCTAACGTGGAAATCGAGCCATTTTGATCGATAAAACCGTGCGTCCTGCCGGCGCTATCAATATACCGTCCAACCGCTTTACCAAAATCTGGACCGCCGGTCACCACGCCGCCAAGCGACTCGTCGCCTGTCACAGTTGTACTAACCGCTCCCGGAAAGTCGACTTGATAAAAGCCGCCAAGTGTAGAGTAAACAAAACCGTGCCCGATTGAACTTCCAGAATGGTATTGTCCGAAAACTTCCCCATACGTATTCGTTCCGCCCACTGTCGTCGATGTAGATCCGAAACTTAAGGAAGTATAGGAGCCATTATAGTATGAAAAACCGTGCTGAGTGCTATCGGAGGCTGTATAGTTGCCAACAACATGTCCATAAGAGTCATATCCGGTAACCTGGGTAAATCCTGATCCGGGGTACGAGATAGTACCTACAGTCCCGTGATAATTATCAATGAAACCTGAGAGGGTTCCTTGCCCTTGCAGACCAGCGGAATACCATCCGAAGGCATCACCGTGCTCGTCAATGCCTGATACGCCTACGGAAATCCCAGCTGTGCTTATTGCACTATAATTTCCGTGTTGCCCAAGGTACGCTTTATCGGTGCCGTCGTGCTCAGCTTCTATCGCTTCCAAGCCTGATGCGCTGACTCCAACTACGTTAACGAACTCGTATCCAGCTATATTGACAGAAGTGAAGTTGTAAACGCTCATAGTTAACCCCCTGATTTCTGAAGCTGGTCAACATTATCGAAGCCACGTTCAAGCACTTACGCATCATCGGCCGAGATTTTCATTAACCGGTCTGCACATCCGAGTAGTTCCAATTTGATTCGAAACGAAAAACTTGACATAAGAACTTCACCAATACGCTCAGTGTTGTCTAAGCGTAGGTTAAAGTCAATATCTCCCAACTGTGTTCATGTAGTTGCCCCATAAAAACCGGACAGGATCAGACTTCTGTTTGACGGTATAAGAACTCACGCGGGGATCGATATCCCAAAGCTTTATGCGGGTGAAGCGTGTTGTAGTGCTCGAACCACAATGGCAGTTGGGCGATGACCGTTTCGGCGTCCGGGATTGGATTAACCGAGACGTAATCGCGCTTGAAGGTTTTGACAAAGGCTTCGGCCATTCCGTTGGACTGCGGGCTGCGAACAGGCGTCGTGCAAGGCTCCATCCCGATGTCAATCAGCAGCGATTTCGTGTCCTTCGCAATGAAGCACGAGCCGTTATCGGTTAGCCACTCGATAGGCTTTGGAAGGGTGTTGATCCGCCCGAAGCGGTTCTCGACGGCGGTGATGACCAGGTCCTGGACGTCCTCACTTTTGATGCCTTCGGTGGTGGCAACATGAGCAATGGCCTCTCGGTCACAGCAGTCGAGAGCAAAGGCAACCCGGACTTTCTCTTGGTTATCGCAGCCGATTTCGAAGCCATCCGAACACCAGCATAGGTTCGACTGCTCTACAGCAACGCGGCCGTCGTGGCGGCGCGTGTCGATTGCACCCGTATGGCGTTGAAGCAGCAGGCGATGCACCTTCATCACCCGATAGACGCGTTGTCTTCTCTATTCGGCGTGGTGAGGTCAAGCCCCTTCTGACTATCTGCACCTATGGTGATTGATGGCTTCGCAGTATCGCGCTTCTCTCCGGGCTCGGCCTTTATGGCCCTCCCATTATGGGACCAGAAGAATGGGGCGGAACAATCTAATCGGCGACCTGATCGCAATATGCGACCGCAACAGACAACCACGCGAACTCACCCCATCCATCGTCCTGCGAAGGACATCTTTCCACCGGCGGCGGAAGCTTGCGGGTTTCACAAAGTACGGGACAAGGATTTCAGTAAGTCGCGGACACCCATTTCAGAAAGTCCGGGACAGCGATTTCAGTAAGTCGCGGACAGAAATAGCGGCGGATTTAGATCGATTTTCGTGAGCGCCGATCTGGCAATTTGTCCTCGTGTTTTAAGCGAGGACATCATGCCCAGACGGAAGCAAGCGAGACATACTGGCGTGAAAGACATCCGATCAATACTGCGGCTGACGTTTGAGCAGGAATTGTCGATACGTGCCATTTCTGAGCGGCTGAAGATGAGCAAGACGTCGGTCTCGACGTATTTGCTGCGGGCGCGGGAAGCCGGGCTTGCGGTCTGGCCCCTTCCATCCGGTCTGGATGATGACGAAGTTCTGGAGCAACGACTATTCCGCCGGATGGGGCGACCTTCGCGTGACGGCGATGAGCCTAATTGGCCGAAGGTGGCCAGCGAGCTGAAGCGCAAGGGCGTGACGCTCAACCTACTATGGCAGGAATACCGGGAAGCCCATCCGGACGGATACGGCTATACGTGGTTCTGTTGCCGTTTTGCCGATTATGAGAGCCGCGTCAAACCCACCTATCGCAGCCGTCACGTTGGTGGTGTGGCGATGGAATGCGACTATGCTGGCCATACGATCCCGATCATCGATCCGCTGTCGGGCGAGATCCGCGCGGCGCAGATTTACGTTGCGGTGCTGAGCGCATCGCAATTGACGTTCTCCTATGCCAGCTTCAGTCAGAAGCTGCCGGATTGGATCGAGGCGAACCAGCGTGCCTTCAGTTACTTCGGCGGGGTGACGAAGACGACGATTCCCGATTACGTGCCCGGGCACGTAATCAGGGATGCCGCGGCCAGGTACGCCGCCGAACACACGGAATCCATGCCAATGGGCATCGAAGAGCATCTCGTGAGTTTGCAGCAGGTAGGCCCTGATCAGAAAAACCCGACTGTGCGATAGCTTGATATGTGCGACCTGCAGCTTTGTGCGCTCGCCGCCCAGCACTGCATAATCCTCGCTCCAGTCGAACTGGAATGCCTCTCCCGGACGGAAAAACAGCGGAACGAATATGCCGCGCCCCGTGGTCTGTTGTTCACGTTGCCGATCCGCCCGCCAATCACGCGCGAAAGAAGCTACCCGACCGTAGGAGCCGGTGAAGCCGAGAGCCACCAGATCGGCATGAAGCTGCTTCAACGTCCTGCGCTGCTTGCGCGACTTCCCAGCTTCGGTCTTCAGCCAGCCTGCCAGCTTGTCCGCAAAAGGGTCAAGCTTGCTCGGTCGTTCCGGTATCGTGAACGTCGGCTCGATCGTGCCAGCATTCAAATACTTCGTGATGGTATTGCGCGACAGTCCAGTTCGCCTACTGATCTCGCGGATCGACTGCTTCTCACGCAGCGCCATCCGCCGGATGATGTTTAAAAGTCCCATGTGGATCACTCCATTGCCCCCGTCGCAAACCGCGTTGGGGAAAGGGTCACATGGCTCAAATCTCAATGGAAATTATGCGCCTACCCGGCTCAGTTCCGGGTGGAAATCAACAACTGCGGTCCTCTTCGCAGGGGTACGCCGTTGCCGTCACAGAAGATTGTAGGCTCTGCCCCTGCGTGCCTGCGACGCCATAACGCGGCTAGCGACCGCATTACTTCGGCGTATCTTCAGCAACTCTCGCGTGACCTGAATGTCCAGAATAAGGCCACTCCGCGTCATATCTTCCATGAGGTCGATAATCAGATTGGCCGGCGATGGAATCGGGTACCAATCATGGTTGGGGTCCTGGAAGTCGTCCTGAAAGGACCAAGACCAATCCTCGATGATGTACATGCCTCCCGGACGAACCAGAGGGAACAGCGTCATGAATGACGTCTTTGTCTGTTCGTAGAAATGTGAAGCATCATCGACCACAAGATCCAGTTCACCGTCGAAATCTTTACTTACGATCTCTTGCAGTTTGGAGACATCATCTTGTGATGTCTCATAATAAAGGCGAGCACGCTCCTTATTGTCTGAGACGTATTGGTCTAAGGCGGGGATCGCGGCACCTGATAGTTCAATCGCAGATATTCTATCAGGTCTCAAAAGCTGGTCGAGGAATACGAAAGAGCCACCCTGATACACACCGAGTTCAAGAATCTTCCGGCATTCGTCGGGCACTAGAGATGTGTAGTGACCTATGAAGTTTTTAGCCTTCATGAGCAGAAAGCGACGATTTTCGGATTTTATTTTGCTACCGCCATGGGCGTAGTCCATGGTCAACGTATATCCGCCGATTTCGAAATCGGAATTACTATTCCACGTCAAACGAGCACTATCCATCACAAATTGCCTCCCCCACAGAAGTCCTAGCGATGTCACGAAGACAACGACGGAGAGTATAACGAGCGACTTGCTCAATTCAAGCCTGTATCCGAATCGTTTATGCCAACCGATTTGAGCCAACGTCGATGGTAACCGGCCGATTGTTACCGCGGAGATTTCGCCTTGACGCGAGCGATGAGTTCTTCGTCCTCTTGATTCTATCGGTAGCGTGCCAAATGACGCATATGATGTGCCGTCCGGAGAGCTTTTGGGCGCTCTGCTTGTCTTTAGCAACGGTTCACAGTCAGTTATGCAGGATATCTTTGCTCGATTTCCATTTTGACCATTGGCCACTAGACGCGGCCACGAAATGTGGGTTAATCAACCCTGGCTTTCCGTAGGAGAGGCGGCGACCTTCCATGTCTGTTACAACGCCGCCGGCTCCTTCCAGTACTGCCTGCGCCGCAGCGGTGTCCCATTCATATGTTGGGCCGAGGCGTGGGTATAAGTGTGCCGTGCCTTCGGCGACACGACAGAATTTCAGCGAACTGCCCGCCTGAATCAGCTCGCAATTATCGAATTGGCCAATGAAATTTCGCGTTTGCTCGTTCATATGGCTCTTCGTTGCTGTCACGCGCAAGCTTGAGCGATCCACATGGTGCTGGACCGAAATTCGCTCGACATTGCCTCGCGCGCATCGAAAGGCGCCGAAGGTTTCGCCGCCCCAATATAGATGATCTATAGCCGGGGCAAACACCGCGCCCCAAACCGGCCGACGATTGCGCACCAGCGCGACGTTGACCGTGAACTCTCCGCTGCCGGATAAGAATTCTCTCGTTCCGTCGAGTGGATCAACCAACCAAAATTCCGGTTCGTCCACACACTTAGCACTGGATTCTTCGCCTTCTTCCGAAAGAATATGGAGAGATGCGTCTATTGATTTCAACCCGCGAAACAATTCCTGATGGGCAGCGAGGTCGGCTTGCGTAACGGGACTGTCGTCCGACTTAAACCCTATCGCACCTGTGCGATAGGGGTCGAAGCTAGCAAGATGCAATATAGCTTTTCCCGCATCCTGGACTACTGCCAGAACGGCACCTATCCACGCCTCACTCGTTATTGCCTGTCGCAATTTGCGAATCTCCTCAATTCAGCCTCAATGCTCGGCAACACAAACGACACCAAAGCTGCTATTTCTTTTCGATGGACAGATTGCGACAAAAATGGCTGATTCTGAGTTGCATGGACTGGACGCGCCCCGCTCTTGGGATACCGACTCCGCCTTCGCGCAACTTCACCGAGCGGGTCAAGCGGATACCAAGCGTACCGCGGAACGCCGGTTGCACGAACTTGGAATTTTGCCACAGCTTCTTGCCCCCCACCTTCTTCTGGACGAGACAGGCCGAGCCCCGACGCAAATCGTATTAGGCTTCGACATAGAGCGCCAGCGCGGCAAACGAAAGCTAATATTGTTTACCCAATTGAAAACAATGCCGGACGGACGCACTGTGCTGCACGCGAATGATGCGCGCGGTGCTCGCTACTGGTTTCCGTTGGGAGGCATACCTTCTTCTGGCGATATATGGCGGTCCTTGGTGCAGTTACAACAGCATATCGGAAAGCATGTCGCGTTTTTTCCGCATGGCGAACTTGTTGGCTTTCTGCGCAAATTCCAATCAACTGATGACGTAACAGTAAGCCTGCTCAGCTACCCCTCTAAAATCGAAATCGCAAACGGAACCCCGGCAAGAAAGCCGAAGAGCACCTATCTAGGCCGCCTTGAGGCTGAAAGCATCTTCATTATTCGCGAAGCTGTGGCAGAGGCCGAAAATCCGGCGATACTTTATTCTATTGGAAAAGACAGCTCCGTTCTTCTACATTTGGCTCGCAAGGCGTTCTTTCCTGCCGAGCCGCCGCTTCCCCTGCTGCACGTGGACACGCGCTGGAAGTTCCAGGAGATGTATCGGTTTCGCGACCTGACGCAGCAAACAAGCGGCATGGAGATGCTTGTTCACGTTAATCCGGAAGCAATAGAGCAGGGCATCAACCCGTTCGATCACGGAGCCGCACTTCACACGAAGATTGCAAAGACCGATGGTCTGAAGCAGGCATTGGATAAGTTCAAGTTCGATGTGGTGCTCGGTGGGGCGCGAAGGGACGAAGAAAAATCCCGCGCAAAAGAGCGCGTCTTTTCATTCCGAACACGCAATCACGTCTGGGACCCAAAGAACCAGCGACCAGAACTGTGGAATCTCTACAATACTCGGAAGGCAAATGGCGAAGGCATGCGGGTCTTTCCGCTTTCAAACTGGACTGAACTCGATGTCTGGCAGTACATTCATCAGGAGAACATTCCGCTGGTGCCCCTTTATTTCGCAAAGGAGCGTCCTGTCGTGTTCCGCGGCGGGATGATCCTGGCTATCGATGATGATAGAATGCGGCTGGCACCGGATGAAAATATCGTCATACGCAAGATCCGGTTTAGAACTCTGGGCTGTTATCCATTGACGGGGGCCATCGAGTCGGATGCCACTAGCTTGGAGGACATAATTGTTGAGTTATTGCAGACCCGCCATTCTGAAAGACAAGGTCGCCTGATCGATGCAGGCTCATCTTCAAGCATGGAGAAGAAGAAGATAGAAGGCTACTTTTGATGCAGCGCAACTTGCCAAAAAAAGCCGTTCAGAAAGCTAAATCCGCGGAGGGCTTATTTGCGCAATTCCAACTCCAGCAGCAAAACAAGGGCCTCTTGCGGTTCATCACCTGCGGCAGCGTGGATGACGGCAAAAGCACTCTGATCGGCCGCCTGCTTTGGGAGACGCAGCAGGTTCTCGACGATCAGATCGAGGCGCTCAAGCTCGATTCCAAGCGTCACGGCAGTCAAGGCGACGACTTGGATTTTGCCCTCCTTGTCGATGGCCTGTCTGCGGAGCGTGAGCAGTCCATCACAATCGATGTCGCCTACCGCTACTTCGCGACACCAAAGCGGAAGTTCATCGTCGCCGACACGCCCGGGCACGAGCAGTACACACGCAACATGGTCACTGCCGCGTCGTCCGCTGACGCCGCGATTTTGCTCGTTGATGCACGAAAGGGTCTGCTGACCCAGACGCGTCGCCACGCCTACCTCGCGGCTCTGCTTGGAGTACGTCACGTTGTACTTGCGATCAATAAGATGGACGCAGTTGACTTCAACGAAGGGATCTATGCGAGCATCAGCGAGCAGATGGACAGTTTCGCCATGAAGCTCGGTTTTGAAACAGTTTCTTCCATCCCGCTCAGCGCGCTGAAGGGCGACAATGTGACGGCGAGGTCGCCTCATATGTCTTGGTACAGCGGGGCAACACTGCTTGGCTACCTTGAAACGTTGAAGCTGTCACAACGATCGACAAAGCGTCTGGTGATGCCGGTCCAGTGGATCAACAGGCCCAACCCCAGCTTCCGGGGCATTTCGGGTACGGTGTCGGACGGCGCTCTGGCTGTCGACGATGAGATTCGTGTGACGGCGTCGGGGCAAACGGCCAAGGTCACTGAAATTGTAACCATGGACGGCTCATTGTCGATGGCGGAAGAAGGCTCTGCAATCACCGTCAGACTGGATCGCGAAATTGATGCGTCTCGAGGTGATGTGCTCTCACTCGCCCGCGATCCGATAGAATTGACCGAGCATTTCGAAGCAACAATCGTTTGGATGCACGACGATCCGGGGCTGGTTGGAAGAAATTATGACATCAAGCTGGCTACACAGTGGGCGTCGGCGTCTATTACAACGATGAAATACCACATCGATGTCAATACGTTGGCCCATGAGGCGGGGCGAACACTCCGTTTGAATGACATCGCTGTCTGCAACATTTCACTGAGTCGGCCCCTGGCATTTGACACCTACGAGAACTCGAAGGTCCTTGGAGGTTTCATCCTTGTAGACCGCCTGAGTAACGCGACCGTGGCGGCCGGAATGATCCGGCATAACCTCCGGCGCGCGCAAAATGTTCACCACCAGGCGCTGTCGATTACTCGCATTGCGCGCGAGCGCCTCAATAACCATAGGGGGAAGGTTGTCTGGTTCACAGGCTTGTCGGGTTCTGGAAAGTCGACAATTGCAAATGCCCTAGAGATTGAGTTGCATGCTCAGGGGAGGCGCACCTATATTCTCGACGGCGACAACATCCGACAAGGACTCAACAAGGATCTGGGCTTTACTGATGCCGATCGCGTAGAAAACATTAGGCGAATCGCGGAAGTTTCCAAATTAATGATGGATGCGGGCCTCATCGTGTTAACGGCATTCATTTCACCGTTCCGGCGTGAAAGGGAGATGGCACGTGAGCTGATCGGATCTGACAACTTCCTCGAAATCCATGTGAACACCTCTCTCGTTATTTGCGAAGCGCGCGACCCAAAAGGTCTGTACAAGAAGGCTCGGAGTGGTTTGCTGCCGAATATGACCGGCATAAACAGCCCTTATGAAGAGCCAACGAATCCCGATTTGGTGCTCAGTGGCACGGGACAATCGGTTTCAGACGTCGTAAAGCAGGCTATTGCGTTGATCGAACAATTCTGAAAATCAATGCGTTGCTGTGCAGATCACTCGACGGATGGTGACCTTCGACTACTAACTTCATCCGGACACACGACTGTTAAGAAAAGCATATTTGCGGAGCACGCATGATGAGTAACCACGTCGCCATTTTGATGGGCACGTTCAATGGGGATCGCTTCCTATCCGAGCAGCTGAAATCCATCAATGCCCAGACGCACACCGACTGGTCGTTGTGGGTATCAGACGATGGTTCTTCAGATGGCACCGAGCGTTTGATCGAGCAGTTCAAAAAGGATTGCCCACGATCGACTCATCTCCTAAGCGGGCCGCGTCAGGGGTTTATACGAAACTTTCTAACATTGATCTGCCACCCGAGTATAGAAGCAGAATTCTACTGCTTTGCTGACCAAGATGATATTTGGCACCCGGATAAGCTTGAACGGGCGTTAGACTGGCATCAGCGACAGGATTCCCGAACTCCTTCGCTCTATTGCGCGCGGACCCGCACTGTTGACGAAGACGGAAGCTCGGCTGGATTCTCGCCGCTTTTCAAACGCCCGCCTACTCTATCTAACGCACTGGTTCAGAGTATAGCAGGCGGAAATACGATGGTTATGAACCGTGCGGCGCGTAACGTGTTACGTGCTGCGGGAGCTAATGTTGAGATCGCAAGCCATGATTGGTGGGCCTACCTCCTTTTGACAGCCGCGGGAGGTATCGTTCACTACGATCCTGTTCCACCAGTCGATTACCGGCAGCACGATAGTAACTTGGTTGGATCAAACACTGGACTAAAGGCGTCGTTCAGGCGTCTCCGCATGATGACAAGAAGTAGGTTTCGTACATGGAACGAGATGCATTTGAATGCACTACAATCCGTCGGACCGAGCCTCAGTATTGAGAGTCATGCGATTATTGATCAGTTCCATCGCGTTAGAAACGGCGATTTTTTTGAACGTCTTTGGCTGCTTTACAGATCAAACCTCCGTCGACAAACATTGTTGGGCAACATTGGCTTATTCATTGCTGTTGCGTTGAAACAAATCTAGACTAGCAGGCTGTTGAAGAAGTCTCTGGTTTGGCCTTCAGCACGCCTCGCTTCCGTTTCGTATGCGAAAGTGGTCTCGATCGCGCCATAATCGAGTATTTCGGCATGACCGTCACCCGAAACTCCGCCCGTTTCGTCGCATCCGGCCCATCTGATGGAGACCTCTACCACGAAGATGTGAAAATCTGCGCTGGGTGCGGAACGGCTGAGCGTTAGATTTGAGAAAGGGTTCCGGCGATGCCGGAACCCTTCATCTTGCCCACGCTTCTTATTGGGTTATTCGGCAGCGATCGCCGGAATCTGGCGATCTCCGTCGTCACTATCACCGTCTTTGCGGGTCGATGACGTATCTACGTGTTTCTTTGGCTCGCGGCCGAAGAACAGGGCGTAGCCTGCCGGCAGGACGAAGATCGTAAGCACTGTCGCAACCAGGATGCCGCCCATCATCGCGTAGGCGAGCGGCCCCCAGAACACGCCGCGCGAGATCGGGATAAGAGCCAGCACCGCGGTCAGTGCCGTCAACATGATCGGCCGGAAGCGCCGGACCGCCGATCCGATGATTGCCTCCTGCCGGTCCATCCCTGCCCTTATATCCTGGTCGATCTGGTCGACGAGAATGATCGAGTTGCGGATGATGATGCCGAGCAGCGCGATGACGCCGAGGATCGCCACGAAGCCGAAGGGTGCGCCGCTGATAAGCAAGGCCGCAGCAGCACCGATGATACCGAGCGGGCCGGTCGCCAGCACCAGCATCGCCTTGCCGAAGTGCTGCAGCTGCGCCATCAGCAATACGACGATGACAAGCAACATGATCGGCGCCTTGGCGGCGATCGAAGCCTGGCTTTCGGCCGCATCCTCCGCCCCGCCCTGGATCTCGATCTTATAGCCTGCAGGAAGACTGTCCCGCAGATCCTTCATGTCGGAATAGATCTTGGCGGTGACATCATTCGACTGGACGTTGTCGGGCAGAGTCGCCCGGACCGTGATCGTCGGCAGACGATTGCGGCGCCACTCCAGGTCCTGCTCGATGACGGGCACCACCTTGGCGACCTGCGAGAGCGGAACAAAGCCGCCCGAGTCGGTCGGTATATAGACTGAGTTGACCGCTGACAGCAGATGGCGCGTGGCATCCGGTTCCCGGGCGACGATGGAGACAGTCTCCTCGCCTTCGCGGAAATCGTCGAGCGGGGCACCGGACATCGCCGTCTGCATCATCTGCCGCACGCGCTGCGAGGTTACGCCGAGCGCACGGGCGCGGTCCTGGTCGATGACCAGTTTCATCGCCGGCACCGGCTCCAGCCAATCGTCATGGATCGCACCGAGCCGCGGGTCGGCCTGGAACCGCTGCTTGACCTGATCGGCGATGCGGCGAACCTGCGTCCGGTCGGGGCCCATGACGCGCAGTTGTACCGGCCAGCCGGTCGGTGGCCCGAGGAACAGGCGGTCCACCTTGCCGCGGATCGTCGGGAAGTCTTCGGCAAGAATGGTCCGCAGCTTGAGAATTAGCCGCTCACGGGCGGGCTCGTCCTTGGCCATCACCAGAAGCTGGGCATAGTTCGGGTTGGCCAGCTGCTGGTCGAGGGGCAGGAAGAAGCGCGGCGCACCCTCGCCGATATAGGTGGCAACGAAACGCTTGTCTGGATCATCGGCAACGCGGGCCTGCAGCGCACTGGCCTGTTTTTCGACTTCCTTGATACTGGTGCCTTCCGGCAGCCACAGATCGACGAGGATTTCCGGCCGCGACGACTGCGGGAAGAAGTTCTGCGGAATGAACTGGAACGCGAAGAGGCTGCCGGCAAAGGTTAAAAGCGTCAAAAGCAGCACGATGACCCGGTGGCGCACGGCCCAGCCGACGGTCTTGTGCAGACGCCGATAGAAACGCGTGTCGAACACGTCGTGATGGCTGCCGGCATGCTTGCGCTGCTTGAGGATCATATAGCCGAGCCACGGTGTGAAATAGACGGCGACAAACCAGGACGTGACCAGCGCGATGCCGACGACGTAAAACAGCGTGCGCACATATTCGCCGGCGGTCGAGGCCGCAAAACCAACGGGAATGAAGCCCGCCGTGGTGATCAGCGTTCCGGTCAGCATCGGAAAGGCGGTGGAGGAATAGGCAAAGCTCGCGGCATCGAGCTTGACCAGCCCCTCCTCCAGCTTTCGTTCCATCAGTTCGACGACAATCATCGCGTCATCGACGAGAAGCCCGAGCGCAATGATCAGCGCGCCGAGCGAGATGCGCTGGAGGTCGATACCGAGCTCGTACATAAGGGCGAAGGTCGCCGCCAGTACCAGCGGTATGGCAATGGCGATGACAAGACCCGAGCGCCAACCAATCGATACGAAGGAGACGATGAGCACGATCGCCAATGCTTCCATAAGCGCATGCATGAATTCGCTGACCGCTTCGGTGACGACATCTGGCTGGTTGGAAATCTGATCGACCGAGACGCCGAGCGGCAGAGACGATACGAAGCGCTCATAGGTGGCATCGACCGATTTGCCGACATCGGTGACCTTGAAGCCCTTGGCCATGACGACACCGAGCTGGACACTGTCGTGGCCGTTATACTGGAATTTTGCCCTATAGGGATCTTCGAGGCCGGCGGTCACTGTGGCGATATCGCCAAGACGCGTCACCTGGTTGCCCGCCCGGAGCCTGAGCTCCCTGATATCCTCGACCCGGTGCACATCGCCCTCGACCGAGATGCGGACGGAACGAGTGGCAGTTTCGACGGAGCCGGCAGGATCAACATTGTTCTGGCCGACCACGGCGCTGCGCAGATCGTTCAGCGTCAAGCCGCGTTCGGCAAGCACCTTCGACGAAACATCGATGTAGATCCTCTCGGCCTGATCGCCGATGATGACCGCCTTCTCGACACCCGGCGTCGCCAGCAGCATGTCGCGGGCCTGGATCGCGAATTTTTTCAGTTCCGGATAGCTGAAGCCTGCCCCGCTGATCGAATGCAGCGTGATGAAGGTATCGCCGAACTCATCGTTGAAATAGGGGCCAAGCAAACCGGCAGGCAGCTCGTTGGAAATGTCGCCGACCTTCTTGCGCACCTGGTAAAAGGCGTCGTTGACTTCGGCGGTATTGGTGTCGCCTTTGACCTGCACGGTGATGATGGCGCTGCCTGGACGGGTGTAGGAGCGGACGAAATCGAGATGCGGCGTCTCCTGGAGCTTGCGCTCGATCTTGTTGACGACCTGATCTTCCATATCGGTCATGGAGGAGCCCGGCCAGTTAACCTGCACGACCATGACGCGGAAGGTGAAATCGGGGTCTTCCTTCTGGCCCATATGCGTCAGCCCGAGGGCACCGGCGACAATGATCAGCCCGAACAGGAACCGTGCGATGCTTGGATGGGCGATCGCCCAACGCGACAAGTTGAAAGGCTTCTTCTCTACTGGAAGTCTATCCATGGTGGTTAGTCCTGCTCTGATTGATCAGCGTACGACATCAGCTGCGGCAGCATTGCCGTTGGGCACTGCTGCGGCCTGCTGGCCTGCGGCATCCGGCAGCTTGACCTTGAGGTTCTCGGTCATGAACTGGGTTCCGGCCGCAACCACCGTCTCCCCCGCCTTCAGCCCGTCGGCGACGCGAACACCGTCATCGGAAAAATCGGCGATCTTGACGGGCTGCGAATGAACGGTGCCGGCCTGACGGTCCACCAGCCAGACGATCTTCTGCCCATCCTTCTCTGCCAGGGCGCTGAGCGGGATCGAGACGAACGGCTGGGTATTTTCGGCGCTGGCCGCGACATTGGCGGTCATGCCGAGCAGAACCCGAGGGTCATTCGGCAGGCTGACGCGCACACTGAATGTCCGTGACTGCGTGTCGGCACTGCCCGAAACCTCGCGCACCGTGCCGTCAAGCACAAGCGCGTCGTCCGACCAGAAGCGGGCCTTGACGGCCTTGCCGGTCGAAAAATGCGCGATGTCCATCTCCGGCACCGCGATCTGCACTTCCTTCTCGCCATCGACGGCGACGGTCAGAACCGGCGTGCCGGAGCCAACGACCTGCCCGACATCGGCGTTAACAGCCGTGACAATGCCGCTCAAGTCGGATTTCAGGTCGCTATAGGCGACCTGGTTCTTCGCCTCATCGAGCGCCGACTTTGCCGAATCCCGGGTCGTAACTGCCTGGTCGTAGCCGAGCTGCGCCTGTTCCAGCTGCGATTTAGGAGCGACGTTCTTGTCGAACAGCTGCTGGGCACGATTGCGGGTGAGATCCGCTGTCTGCACTTGCTTCTGCGCCGATTCTAGCGTCGCCTCGGCGCGCTTGACCGCCAATTCGTAATCGGTGGAATCGATCCGCGCCAGCACATCGCCCGGCTTTACGCGCTGTCCAATGTCGACGCGGCGATCGACAATCTTGCCGTTGATGCGAAAGCCGAGGTTCATGTCGGTCCGTGCCCTGACGGAACCCGAATAGTCGAGCGCGCGGGTCGTGTCGGCCTTGGCGATCTCCACCACCTTGACGGGCCGGATGACTTCCTTGTTCTCAGCCTGCTTTTGCTGGCATCCAGAGGCCAGCATCCCCACGGCGGCGAGAAGAACGAGCGCTGCAGCCGACGGCATAAAAGTAGTTCTTGGCGAAAACATTTCGCACTCCTCGATCGACAAATGACAAAGCGCGGCCTTTGAGCCGAGCGACTATTTCTTCAACGCTCTGATCGCATACTCGATGAGATCGTCGGGCATCGCCCGGTTTTCCTTTGAAAGGCACTGTGCAACCATCTGCGGATGGCAAAGCGTCACCGTCGCCGCGCCGAAGCACTTCGACGCAGCCGAAGCGTCCTGCTCGGCGAACTCGCCAGCGGCAATCCCTTCCCTGATGACGTCGGCAATGATGTCGTGGATCCGGTCGACATGCTTTTCGATGACATGCCAGTCCCGCTCGATGGCAACGATGACCATCTCGTGGACCTTCTCTTCATCAAGCATCACTTCGACGGTCATCTTGAATTGTGCATTGACGTACTGCCGCAAGCGGTCAGAGGCGCTGATCGGCAGGCGCGAAATCGACAGCGCCATGTTGTAGCTCATCTCCAGCATGCGCCCGCAGACCGCCTGATGGATCTCCGTCTTCGAGCCGAAGAACCTGTAGATGTTGGCCGTCGACATTCCAAGATCGCGCGCAATGTCGGCCACGGTCGTCTTGCCATATCCATAGTGACGGAACAGACGCTCGGCCGAATCGAGGATGCGGGTGACGTTTTCCTGGCGGGAGGAATCGATAGCGAAATCGACAAGTTCATCCATCAGAGCATTTCCACATTTACGACTGACGATTTTCAATTTTCGTCAGTCGTAATACATCACTGCTAATGTGTCAACCGGACCGCCCGCAAAAGTCGACCGGCACGCTATCTGGGAGGATGTGTGGAGGCGCCTTTCAGAAGCCTATCAGCGCAGGCCGGAACCGGCGAACGCTGAGAAAACCAACGATGACGGCCGCAATCAACAAGACCACCTGCGAGATTGTAACGGCCGGCTCGCCACCGGTTGGTGCCAAGGCGTTGAGCGCCGGCACCTTCTGGAACGACTGGACGATCAGCACGAGACAGTTGAAATAAAGAAGGACAATGCTGCCGATGACGAAGACCTGGCGCCAGATACCGGCCAAATTGTACTTATAGCGAGCGGCGATCGTCGGGATGAAGATCAGCACCGAAATGATGCCGACGCCGATGCCGGGCGTAAAGCCATGATAGGGAAAGAAGAACCCCGTAACGCTTGTTGCCAAGGTCGTGATCAGGAAGACCCACGTGGTTTGTTCGAAACGCCTGGCGGTGACGAAGCCATAGGCAACGACAAGACCGCTGACGATCCCGATCAGCGAGATAATGACATGAAACGACGTAAGTCCAGACATCCCCAAGCACCCCTTTTTTCACACGCTAGAATATGCATGAGAAAAAAGATAGCGTTTCCAGGGGATGCAGGATTGTAGAATAAGCGCGAATTGTAAAACTGACGCTTCAAAACGCCGCGCCGCCTGAGCGACGCGACACCTTGTCTTGCCCACTCAGCCGAAGCTGACGTCGAGCGTGATCGGAACAGCCGAGAGCGCCTTGGAAACAGGGCACCCAGCCTTGGCCTTGGCAGCGAGACCCTTGAACGTTGCCTCATCGGTCCCCGGCACGGAAGCGACCAGCGAAAGATTGATCGCAGTAATGGCAAAGCCGCCTTCGACGCTTTCAAGCGTCACCTTGGCGGTGGTCTGCATGCTGTCGGCCTTAAGGCCCGCTTCGCCGAGGACCGCAGACAGCGCCATTGTGAAGCAGCCGGCATGGGCAGCGCCTATGAGCTCCTCGGGATTGGTACCCGGGATACCTTCAAACCGGCTGGCATAGCCATAGGGATAGTCCTTCAGCGCGCCGCTTTGCGTGGAAATCTGGCCTTTGCCATCCTTGAAGCCGCCGGCCCAATGGGCCGCACCTGTACGATTTATCTGCATGCCGTCCTCCTGTTTTTGATTTGCATCGGCAAGGGCGCGCCCTTGCGTTCGCCCGATTGGAAGAAGCGGTAAGCCCCGCCTCCGCCAATCCATATAAGGCGCAAGTGCCAGAAGACGACGGGCAGAACGGAGCTCAGTTTATGATATTTCCGTCACATGGGATAAATCAGCCCCGGCGGCCCATTGCGGTGGAGCGCAGGTTGTCGAGCAGAACCGCGACGAGAAGAATGAGGCCGCGCACGACATATTGGTAGAAGGCCTGGATGTTTAGAAGGTTCATCACGTTTTCGGCGATGCCCATGATCAGCACGCCGACAATGACGCCGGTCATCGCAGCACGGCCGCCGGAAAGCGATACCCCGCCAAGCACGCACGCCGAGATCACCGAAAGCTCGAGCCCGGTGGCTGCATTCGGCTGGCCCGATGTGATGCGCGACGCAAGCAGGATACCGGCAATGGCGCAGACCAATCCCTGCAGCGCAAAGATCCAGATCCGCATATTGGCGACGTTGACGCCGGCAAGCCGCGACGCCTCCGGATTGCCGCCGATCGCCAGCGTGTTCTTGCCGAAGACCGTGCGGTTGAGCACGAAGCCGAAGACAATGAACAATAGCACCATGATCCAGATCGGCGTCGGGATAGAGAATATCTTCGACAATGCCAGCTGGTAGAAGCTCGGATCGTTGATGCCGATGGCGCGACCGTCGGAAGAGATCAGCGCCAGTCCGCGCACGATCTGCATGGTCGCAAGCGTCGTGATCAGCGCGTTGATCCTGAATTTTGCAATGACCACGCCATTGACGAGACCGACAAAGGCGCCGCAGACAAGCGCTGCCAGCAGCCCGAGCGTGATCGACCCTGTAGCATTTGACGCCATGACGGAGACCATGCCGCAGAATGCGACCGTCGAGCCGACCGACAGATCGAAGTCGCGGGATGCCAGACAGAACATCATCGTGCAGGCGACGATACCGATGGTGACGACCGATTGCAGCAGCCCGAGCATATTGCGCTCGGTCAGGAAATTCGGCACCGTCAGCGAAACGACCACGAAGGCAACCGCGAAAATGACGACAAGACCTTGCTCGCCAAGGAAGATTTTTTTCAAGGAAGGCATTGTCGAATTGTCCTCAAGATCAAAAGGAGGCTGCGGCGTTTTTGTCGGGTAGGGCAGCGGTCAATATCTGGTGCTCGTTGAAATCGGCGCGGGCGACGTTGGCAGCGACCCTGCCGCCGCACATCACCATGATCCGGTCGGAGACGCCCATCACCTCCGGCAGTTCGCTGGAGATGACGACGATCGCCATACCGCCAGCCGCCAGCTCGTAGAGCAAGTCATAGATTTCCGATTTCGCACCGACGTCGATACCGCGCGTCGGCTCGTCGACGACTAGAACCTTCACGCCTTGCTCTGAGAGCCATCGTCCGAGAATGACCTTTTGCTGGTTGCCGCCGGACAGATTGATGATGTCCTGTCTGCGCGACGGGGTACGGATGCGAAGTTTCGCAATAAAACGCTCGGCAAGCACACCCTCCTTGGCCGGTCTGAGGATACCAAACGGCGAGAAATGCCGTCGCGACGAGATCGCGATATTCTCCTCGATGGACCGGCCCTGGATGATGCCGTCAAATTTGCGGTCTTCCGGGCATAGCACCATCCCCGCATTGATCGACGCCCTTGGATTGTTGGCCGGAACCGCAATGCCATCGATGGCAACGTTGCCCTGGCTGCGGTAATCAGCGCCGTAAAGAAGCCGCGTCATCTCGCTGCGCCCTGCACCGATCAGGCCGAAGAAGCCGAGAATTTCGCCCTGGCGAACGGAGAAACTTATCGGGTTTCTAAGTTTTGGGCCGGACAGGTTCTTCACCTCCAGCCGGATCGGCCCCAGCTCGCGCCCGCGCCAACCCCAGATGTTGTTGATCTCGCGGCCGACCATTTCCGAAATCACCTGTTCGCGGGTGACTTTCGAAACATCGAGATGATGTGCGGCAAGCCTGCCGTCGCGAAGCACCGTCAGGCTGTCGCAGAGCCGGAAGATTTCGTCCAGCCGGTGCGATACGTAGAGGATCACCGTGCCGCGTGCCTTGAGCCTGGCGATCAGCGAAAACAGGATTTCGCTTTCGCGCGAGGACAGCGACGAGGTCGGCTCATCCAGCGCAATGACGCGGGCATCCAGCATGACCGCCTTGGCGATCTCCACCATCTGGCGGGCACCGATTGAAAGCGAGGCGACCTTTTGCGCCGGGTCGATGTCGACACCGATCTCGACGAGCTTGGCCCGCACCGTCTCGACGAGGCGCCTCCCATCGATGACGCCCGCCTTGCCGGGAAAGCGGCCGAGCCAGAGATTCTCGGCAACTGTCAGCTCGGGAACCAGCTGCAGCTCCTGGTGAATGACGATGACGCCGGCATGAAACGCGTCGCGCACAGAGCTGTAATTCTGTTCGACGCCGTCAAGGATGATCTTGCCGCTATCGGCCGACTGGTCCCCGGAGAGCACCCGGATGAGTGTCGATTTGCCCGCGCCATTCTCGCCCATCAGGCCGTGCACGGCCCCCTTGGCGACTGGGAACGAAATATCTGAGAGCGCCTGAACGCCGGGATAGCTCTTGGAGATGCCGCTGAATTCGAGAAAGCCTGTCATCTATGATCCGCTGCGAAAAGTCCGGCGGCGTGAGCCGCCGGACCGGGGTTCAATTCCCCTTCATCCGGAAACGATATTTACTCGATGCCGAGGTCCTTGCGAACGGCCTGGTAGGTATCGCGAAGCGCGAGCTGGCCCGAAGTCAACGTCAGCTTCGGCGGCTCTTTGCTATTGGCAACCCAGTCGTACATGTTGAGCGCGGTCTCGTATCCGTGGCGCTTCGGCGAGATGATGACAGTTCCGAAAAAGCCCGTTGCGGACGGCTTCTTGAACTCGTTGATCGCCGAATCCGCGCCGCCGATGCCGACGCCGATGACATTGCCGGCAGGGATGCCGACCGACTCCGTGGCACGGACAGCACCGAGCACTGCCTCGTCGTTGAGGCCGAAAGCGACCCAGTACTTCACGTCTGCATGCTTATTGAGCACGGTCGTCGCTGCGTTGAGCGCTGCTTCCGTGTCGGTCTTTGCCTGCGGGGCGTCGTAGATATTGGCTGCCGGGAAACCGGCGGTCTTCAGGACAGAGATCGCACCTTCGACGCGGTCGACAGCGGTCGGCAGCTGGTCGTAGGAGACGCGGATCGCGCCGACATTCTTCATGTCCCAGCCGCGCTTCTTGATTTCGTCGGCAATCGCCTGGCCAACGCCTTCGCCGATCTTGGTGGCCGAAATGCCCATATGCGGAACGTCTTCCAGCGGCTTGCCGTCGGCACCGACCAGGCGGTCGTCAACGGTCATGAGCTTCAGCTGGTTGGCTGCTGCCTTGGCGACGATGCCAGGCCCGAGCTTGACGTCCGGCGTGCAGATGATGAAGCCCTGCGCACCCTGGGCACCGAGATTGTCGATCGCCGACTGGACCTTTTCGCCGTCCGCAGCGCCGATCTTGACAAGCGTGAAGCCCTTCTCCTTGGCGGCAATGTCTGCGAACTTCCATTCATCCTGGAACCACGGCTCCTCCGGCTGCTTGACTACGAAACCGATCTTGACGTCGGCGGCAAAGCCGGATGTGGCGGCAACGATTGCAACCGTGCCGGCCAGAATGGCTGCTTTGAAAAAGCGCATGTCTCTCTCCCTTAGAAATCCTGAATTGATCACCACCCTCCCAGGCAGTCGCTTTTGAGTAAGATAAATCATCATACCAGTCAATTGCCAATGTATGATGATTCAAATAATGTGATAATTGGCTAAAGTGAATCATGATTGACGGCTGCGCTTGTCGCAAAGCGGAAAAAATTCCGCTAAGCAGGTGTCGGCCATGTGGGGAGCTGGCGGAGAGGTCATTTGGAATTGATTGGGCGGCAACAGGATTTGGTAGGCATTCAGCCTGAGCGGCGGCCGCGGGTTCGCGGACACGTGACGGCGGCGATCGCTAAGGATATCTGCGCCGAACGTTATGCCTCGGGCTCGGCTTTGCCGCGGGAAAACGACCTTTGCGACATGTACGGCGTCAGCCGCACCGTCATCCGCGAATCCTTGAAAATCCTTGAATCGAAGGGGCTGGTGCGCGGCAAGCCACGGATCGGCACCACGGTCTGCGACAGGGACGAATGGAACATTCTCGATCAGGACGTGCTCGAATGGATAGGACCGAATATCAAGGATTTCGACATTCTCGGCTGCATCATCGAAGCGCGCCGCTCCATCGAGCCGGCTGCGGCCGAATTCGCCGCCGAGCGGGCGACCGCCCAGGAGATCGCCGATCTCGATAGTGCCTGGCGCCGGATGCGTGACTTTGGCGGAGATCCGGAGCGCTTCACCGAGGCCGACGTGGAGTTCCACACGGTGCTCCTCAACGCCAGCCACAACCAGGTATTCCGCCGCTTGTCGAGCGCTATTCATGCTGCGCTGAAATACGCGCTGCACGCCTCGAACGTCGCAGTCGACAGCCGTGACGAGGCGATTGTCCTGCATGGCGAACTGGTAGAAGCCTTGCGGATGCGGGACCGGTCGGCGGCGCGCGACTGTGCTCACCGGATGCTGGATCTCGCCGTGCGCGACCTTGCTGCCGCAGAAAGAGTAATCGGGCGGAAAACGCCCGCCAAACCTAACAGAATTTCCTGAAATCGGCGGCGGGCATGCTGCTGATATGACCATCTAAGACGAAACGGAAACCTTACCCATGAAAATCACCAAACTGACGACCTACATCGTTCCGCCGCGCTGGATGTTCCTGAAGATCGAGACCGACGAAGGCATCGTCGGCTGGGGAGAACCCGTCGTCGAGGGTCGGGCACTGACCGTCCAGGCGGCGGTGCACGAGCTTGAGGACTACCTGATCGGCAAGGACCCGTTCCTGATCGAGGACCACTGGAACGTCATGTACCGCGCCGGCTTCTATCGCGGCGGCGCCATCCACATGAGCGCCATCGCCGGCATCGACCAGGCGCTCTGGGATATCAAGGGCAAGTCGCTCGGCCAGCCGATCCATTCGCTGCTCGGCGGCCAGGTGCGCGACAAGATTAAGGTCTATTCGTGGATCGGCGGCGACCGGCCTTCTGACGTTGCCAACAATGCCCGTGAAGTCGTTGCCCGCGGCTTCAAGGCCATCAAGCTCAACGGCTGCGAAGAGATGCAGATCGTCGACACCTACGACAAGGTGGAAAAGGCCGTCGAAACCATTGCCACCATCCGTGAGGCAATCGGCCCCTATATCGGCATCGGCGTCGACTTCCATGGCCGTGTCCATAGACCGATGGCGAAGGTTCTGGCCAAGGAACTCGAACCCTACAAGCTGATGTTCATCGAGGAACCGGTGCTTTCAGAAAATCGCGAGGCGCTGAAGGAAATCGCCAACCATTGCTCGGTTCCAATTGCGCTCGGCGAACGGCTCTATTCGCGCTGGGATTTCAAGTCGGTGCTGACGGACGGCTATGTCGACATCCTGCAGCCCGATCTTTCCCACGCCGGAGGCATCACCGAATGCCGCAAGATCGCGGCGATGGCAGAGGCTTATGACGTGGCGCTGGCGCCGCATTGCCCGCTCGGCCCGATCGCGCTGGCCGCCTGCCTTCAAGTCGACGCCGTCAGCTATAATGCCTTCATCCAGGAACAGAGCCTCGGCATTCACTACAACAAGGGTAACGACATCCTCGACTACATCTCCAACAAGGAAGTCTTCCAGTATGCCGACGGTTTCGTCAGCATTCCCCAAGGCCCCGGCCTCGGCATCGAAGTCGATGAAGCCTACGTCATTGAACGCGCCAAGGAAGGCCACCGCTGGCGCAATCCGGTCTGGCGCCACGAAGACGGCAGCGTCGCCGAATGGTAGTCTGAGACTTACGGAGCGAGGCTAAAACTTGCAACATTGACGCCCTGCATTCCCTTGGGAAGGCAGGGCGTTTTTGCGCTATTCGGCAGGAAATGCAACCAAGGCCGCCTACGCGACGATGCGGACCCCGTGCCGGAAAGGCTCCTCACCGTGTCGGGCGGTCTCCAGCCTCACTAACTCCATGAAATAAAGCGACTAAAGCCGTTGGCGATGTTTTACGCACTTATCGACCCTCTGCACGATCAATCAGGTATCCCGAAAATTCGTTGAAGACGGTACATTTCCATTACTATGTAGGAACCCCGCCACCAAGGCCTGATGGGTCGAGCTCAATGCAGGCGGTCGGAAACCTAGGCATTAAGAGACATCGGCTTGGGCCCCGTCGACAAAGTTCTCCTTCATCGAGAGATTTCCAGCCATTAAGCTCGAGGGATGCGTTGTCACCGTCGTCTGCGATTTTGAGAAGCACCGATCTGGGCTTTTATCGCAACGTTGTCGGCAATCTGGCGAGGGTATGGTTCGGCAATTTTCCTGGAGTTTGGCCGCTTATCTCCCCGAATGAGGCGCGATGGGTGACGCGCAAACGCATGCCGTTCACTCGGAGGTTCTGAAGGCTTGCTGAGAGGCGGCCAGATGTGTTCTGTTGCCGGTGACCAAGAGTACAGGTCTGGTGCAGCCAGCCAGCCGGGCGCAAGCCGGACGGAGAGGAACTCTATGCGCGCCCAAAGCAGCAAGGTTTTCATCGTGGTCGCCCTTCGCCTCTCGGGCCCGCTCGTCTTCGTGGTTGCCGCGGGCGCGTCGAGCGCCGTGGCAGGCCCGCCGGCGGATCTCTCCGCGATTTCGGCGACACAGGGGTTTGGAGGCAACGTCATCGTTCTCTCTCCCAAGATGCCGCTGAGCCAGATCCAGTCCACTATCGACGTGGTCGCCGCCCGTCAGCTCGCCAACCAGTTCGGTCCCGAGCGCTATTCACTGCTTTTCCAGCCGGGCACCTACGGCAGGGCCGCATCGCCGCTGGTGCTCCAGGTCGGCTACTACACGCAGGTCGCAGGCCTCGGTAAAGAGCCGGGAGATGTCGTCATCAACGGCTCGATCGATGTCTACAACCAGTGCGATGCCGCGCAGAACTGCCTGGCCCTCAACAACTTCTGGCGATCATTGTCGAATCTGACCATCAAGGTCGCCGGTGGAGCGAATTGTCACGCCAACACCGAGTTCTGGGCGGTGTCGCAGGCAGCACCGATGCGAAGGGTCGCGATCGACGGGGCGTTCTCGTTGATGGACTACTGCAGCAAGCCCGCTTTCGCCAGTGGCGGATTCATCGCCGACAGCAAATTCACCGGCGGCTCCGTGGTGAGCGGCTCACAGCAGCAGTTCCTCGTGCGCAACAGTGAACTCGACGGATGGAGCAACGGCGTCTGGAACCAGGTGTTCTCCGGCACCGTCGGAGCGCCGGCCCAGAGCTTCGGTGTCGCCGGGGCAAATCCGTACACCACCCTGGACACCACGGCGGTCAGTGCAGACGCGCCCTACCTCTATACCGATGCCGCTGGCGTCTATCGGGTCATGGTGCCTGCGGTGAAGCTTGGTTCGCACGGGACCTCCTGGGCAGGTGGGTTAACCGCCGGCACCTCCAAGCCCATCACGGACTTCTTCGTCTCAAACCCGAAGACCCCTGTGGCGGCGATCAACCTCGCGCTGGCACAGGACAAGGATCTGATCCTGACGCCGGGCGTCTACCCGCTCGCCGCCCCGATCGTCGTCAGCCGTCCGGACACGATCATCTTGGGGATGGGGTTCGCGACGATAAGCCCCAAGCTGGGCAATGCGGCCATGGTAGTGTCCGACGTCCCCGGAACCAAGCTGTCGGGGGTCATCTTCGATGCGGGGCCGAAGAATTCACCAGTGCTGCTCCAGATCGGTACCCGCACCGGATTCCTGCGCGGCGGGATGGCTTCGGACCCGACGCAGATCCAGGACGTGTTCTTCCGTATCGGCGGAGCCGGCGCGGGCAGGACCACCACCAGCCTGATCGTCAATAGTTCCCATGTCCTCCTGGACGACATCTGGGCCTGGCGTGCCGATCACGGCACCGGCGTGGGCTGGACCGCCAACACCGCCGACCACGGCGTGATCGTCAACGGTGACGACGTCTCGGCCTACGGGCTGTTCGTCGAGCACTACCAGAAGACCGAGTTGCTCTGGAACGGTCAGGGCGGCATGACGGTATGCTTTCAGAACGAGATGCCTTACGATCCGCCGAGCCAGGGGGCCTGGTCGCTCAGCGCGACGTTCAAGGGCTATCCAGCGTTCGTGGTCGCGCCAAACGTGAGGACCTTCCAGGGCTACGGGATGGGTAGCTACAGCTTCTTCAACCGGGGCCTGCCCATCGAGGCGGCTACCGCCTTCCAGGTACCGCGGACGCCCGGTGTGCGGATGCACGATCTACTCACCGTCTTCCTGGACGGATCAGGCTCCGTCGACTCGGTGATCAACGGGACCGGAGCGGCTGTTGCCAAGCCGCAGCAGAGCGCGCCGAGCCAGGTGGTCAGCTACCCATGACGAATCCGAGGTCAGATCCGGTTCGTCGGCTCGAGCACCGGCGCGTCGCTTGCGGCGTACATTGACGATCGCCAGGCACACCGCGGATAGAAACCGACTGCCAGCCTTTGGTTCTCGGTGGTGGCTCCCACATAACCAGTCGTGGGGCGCTGTCCCGCCTGCGGGGATAGAAACGGTGTTTCTTAGGAAGAGCGCGTTTTTTCGGCATTATAGAGCTAGTGCCACAAAGCTTCACACGACAGGACAGTAAGGCGCTGGCTCTTTATTTTAACGTCGTACCGCTTGAGTCTTTGAAGGAAACGCCAGGCACCTGTGGTTTCAAATTTTTCGAATAATTCGAATAATTCATTCGTTTCGTTCAGTGAACATGACTATGTTTGTTTCATCGAATGAAGGAGACGATCAACATGAGTGCGCTTAGAAAAGACGCCTTTGCCGAGCGGCTCCCTGATGAAGTTGAAATTAAGAATGCTGAGCAATTGCGTACGATTATCGCCTCGCAGTTGAAGTCTGAAGAAGGGGCGCAGATATCGTTGGCGCAACCGACTGGCGAGGTTAAAACAATCACGCTTTCACCAGCTCTCGCAGCTTCCTTTATGGAAGTTCTGCGACTTGTTTCAACCGGACGTGGTTTCCGTATTATCCCTGTTGATGCCGAGCTTACCACACAGGAAGCTGCTGATTGTTTGAATGTATCTCGCCCATACCTTATCAAGCTTTTGGAAGGCGGCGAAATTCCTCATATTAAGACAGGACGGCATCGCAAAGTTAGAGCGTCAGAGCTGTTCGCATACAAGCAAAAGCGCGACGATACCCGTTCGTCGGCGTTGGGCGACTTGGCTGTTCTAGATGCGGAGAATGGTTTTATATGAACCACTTCGCAGCCAGGTTTGCGGTACTCGTTGATGCTTGCTGTTTAGCGTGCACACTACACAGGAATATGCTTTTAAGTCTTGCGGAGGTCGGATTCTATAGCCCGTTCAAGATATTCGAACTGGCCGCTCCAGGCGACCGAATGTGAGCGCGACGAACAGCCCACGGCTTTCGGCGTTGTCGGAATCGCAACAGCACTTCAGTCAGAACTTTTGCTTCGCCCGTTTTGGCATGAAGTAGGTTCGGATATTGACGAGCGCTTCGGCGACGGCAGCAGCATCCTTGTGGGTAGCTGGTCCTTTTGTCTCGCTGAGTTTGCGGATTGGCGCAATGATATCGCCAGTGACGGCATGACCGCGAATGACGGGCCGCCACAGCTTCGGCGCGAACCCGGTTCCCATCAGAAAGCAGACGTCCCAGTCCATGGCATCAAATGTCTGATCATCGATCCTGGTGAACCTGGGCCGGTGGTCTTTCGGTGTTTCGGAAAGGCTCGCCGAGATGCGGTTATATTCCGCAACGATCGTCTGCACGGCCCGATGTTCGGTTGTTTCCATCGGCAGGTTCAGGGCATCCGGGCTGGTCAGTTCGGGGATCCATTGGCGTGGGTCGATAAACCTCGGTCCGATGATGAGAGCAGTGAGATAGCCATCGAGACCGCTCATCGACCAGATTGGCGATGCTGGACGACGTCCCCTGATAAACGCCTCGAACGCCTCATCATCAAGTTTCGGTCGTGCGGTCGTCATGCCCTGGCTGTTGTGCGTCATGCCGCCCGTCGCTCCTGCTCTGTCATCGCCTCGCGCTCAGCCTTCCAGTTCCATATGTGGACGGCTCCCACTTGCAAGTGTTTTTTGCAGATATTTTTGATCGGATCGCTTGCTTCCATATGTGCGCATCAGAATCTCGACCGTCACAGGCAGCTGGTGTTCGCTGCCGGCTCAGGCCGCCTTAGCGGCAGCCTCATTTCATGCACATTTTATGCAGAAAACTTCTTGGGCTGATTTCCTATGTTGATTCAGAGAGCTAAGTTCGGCATTTATGCAGATCTCTCGCTGGCTCCCTTTTGCGGTCCGCCGATTTTATTTGCGATGCCCAAATCTCTGCCCGGGTGCAGGTGCTGAGGTGAGGCTTGCCTTATATTCCGTGATCACTGCAGGATCGATGCCATAAGCCGCGCAGTTTACCTCGTCAATCGCGGTGACTACCTCCCCGAACGATTCGACGACAACCTCAAGGTCATCGGGCCCAAGATCGCGAAAAGCACTTGAAGCAAACTCTACAGCCGATGGCGCCTCGCCGCCGATGGCTAGCCTCAGATATTCCGCCACGCCTGCATCAAGCCTGTTCCGCATGCGTATTTCAATCGAGCGCGGGACCCGCTTGGTCGCGGTTGCAACGATGTAAGATGGAGCGGAGATCGCATAGCCATTGGAAATGGTTTTGTTGAGATAGCTGGTATCTCCCACCTCGTACCAAGTGGTCATTCCGATACCGTACTCGGCCCTCCCGACACCGACGAACGAGATCGGAGGCAGGCCCGCCTTCAACAATGGAATGTTGCAAAGAAGGCGTCCCGTGCGTTTGTTGCCGTCGATGAAAGGCTGCAAATAGGCAACACCGATTAGCAAAGCGAATGACGCTTCGAAGGGATCATCGACCTTGCTCGCCTTCCAACAAAGTTCGCCGAGTCCAGCCATGAGTTCTGTCGTGTCGGCAGACGGCACATAAGAGCTTGTTGTGATTGAAACAGGTTCTCGACGAACGGCGCCGAGATTGTTCTGTCGGACAAGATTTCGCATCAGCATGGCATGCAGCCGCATTGCGGTTTCTCCTGTAACATCAATGCTGTCGATGTTGTCGATAACCCATCCGATAGCCTGTTTGTGGTTCAGGATCATCTGCACCTCAAGCTCGGATTTTCCTCCCGCAATTTCGGCGTATTTGACAAGGGCCTCTGTTTCAGGAAGGGAATACGTGTTCCCCTCCAGAGCAGACGACGCCCAGGACATCTCGATCAAAAACCTTTCTGCGATTTCTCGCGTGTAGGTGGAAGGGTCCAGAGTAGCTGCTCCCACTCCAGCCGCATGTGCCATTATGGATCGCGCATCGTTGCTAAGCCATGGCGCAGCCTCCGGGTTATAATTCTGAAACCTCGTCGGGTCGTAGATTACTTTGGGGCGCAGGTGGCCAGGCACTGAAAACCATCGAGCCTCGACAGTCAGGCCAAAGGTTGCGTCCCGTGTCGAACCCGCTTTCGAAACAAGACCATCGGAAATCAACTTCCCCAGCGCACGCGAGACCGTCGACTGCTTAGATGGCGACAGGTTCAGCAACGACATAATTTTCGTCTGGGAGAGACGGCTGGAGCCTCGCTTCGCGAGTGTCTCGTAGATCAGCTTGTCTAACCCATGAAGCTCGGGGACGAGTAAGACGGGATGCATTGGCTGCCTCGCAGGAGTGATTTTGTTTCATACTAGATATATGCAATATATGCATAATATGCGCATAAATAAAGAACGCTGCACACGAACGTTAGCAATCATTATTCGTGCAGTAATGGTAGATGCATAAATAGACGTACCTATCAAATTGAAATCGCAGGATTATAGCTGGCGATTTCGCATTTTGCATAAATAATGCATGAAAGATAAGTTGAACAGCGGCGTATTCCCCATCCAAAAGCGGTTCGCTGCATTATGAGCCGGAGCCAACGGCTTATAGGTCTCTTGATCATCCGATCATGGGAAGGATTACCTACATGTCCAGTTATTTGACTTTCGTGTCGAGCCCACCCGCCATCTCTTTGATTTTCTCCTCCTGCGTATCAATGATTATCTACGCATCTTGGTCCAACGGGGGGCGGTCCCCTAGTCTCATCGGCGGCTTATTGCCCTCCCAGTAGCCGCACAGATTGCGGGACGTCGTTCGTGACGGGGCGAAGTGCACCATACCCCTCATCTGCGTACCGTTGTCGACCCGGCGGTGTCCTCGCGCTATGTGATTTCCGCCCCGTACCAGTCGAAATACTTCACCGAGAAGCGAGGGGTGGATACCGACATAGACCCGCTGGACGCCGGAGAAGAAGCTCTCGACGTGATTGGTGTTCACGCCGTCCTTGGTCTCCTACTCCCTGCTGTGGTCGACACGCTTGAGTTCCTGCAAGCCCTGCAGATCGTCGTAGCTGAAGTGCTCGTCGGCATAAATCGTCGAGCCCTTACGGACGTGCTTCCTGGCGAACTTTCAAGCCTCGTTGCTGTCCTCAGTGCGCCTTCGGAGAGGGGTCGCGACAAAGGCCCTGGCTGTATTGCCATGATGATTCAACCGTCGGCATGGATTGAAAATGTTCAAGGAGCATTTATGTTTGACGACGAATATCAACCAGTGGCTGCGGTTGAGGATAACGTTCCGGGTTCGAGATTTTCCAAAATTCGCTTACTATCTGTATCACGGAGTAATATATAAATTGCCAGTGAGAGTTTTGAAAGATTTGGAGTTCGAGGACTGGGCCGGAGAGTACAACGTGACGGATGCCATGTTGTGTGATGCCGCGAAAGAGATCGAAGCTGGATTGGTCGACGCCAGATTGGGCGGCCTTCTTCTTAAGAAGCGAGTGGCAGGACCAGGGCGCGGCAAGCGTGGAGGCTATCGGACTATCGTTGGCCATCGTCAGGGAGACAGGCTCATCTTCGTACACGGCTTCGCAAAGAACGAGGCTGACAATATCACGAAGAAGGAAAAGGAAGCCCTTCGAAAGCTATGTGATGTCTACATGCGCGCCGACGACAAAAAGCTCGCTGAGGTGATTGAAATGAAACAGATGCTGGAGATTCAGTGCCATGAGCAGAATTCTTAAGAATGTCCATAAGTCTGCTGCGCGGCTGCACGAAGCCGGCTTTGTGGACGATGTGACGATGCGGGAGTTCGACGCTCTCTGCCTTCCTCCTCTTCGTGACTATACGCCCGAGGAGATCAAGAAAATCCGGAACTCAAACAAGGTCAGCCAGGCCGTGTTTGCTCAGTACATCAACGTCAAGAAGATCACGGTTGCCGCATGGGAGCAGGGAACGAAAAAACCCAGCAGCACGGCCATCAAGATTCTGGATATTGTCGAACGCAAAGGACTGGAAGTGCTGCGATAGCAGCCTGTGGACGACAGGGAGGATTTGCCCGCCTAGTGCGGGCATTTTCATTTCAAAAGAGCCGATATCTCGATCCCGTATTGGAGCTTGGCGGCGGTTCCTACATAACCCGCGTTTCTGCGTTGCACATCTATCGCTCGGTTACGGCCGCAAATCCGTTTGCGAGATATGCTCTGCAACGCGCAGCGCCTGCGCCGCCACGCTCAAAGCCGGATTGACCGCCGCCGACGTCGGCAGATAGCTGGCGTCGACCACGAAGAGGTTCGGGTGATCGAAGGCGCGGCAATAGACATCGAGCGGTGCGCTGGCGCCATCATGTCCGATCTTGACCGTGCCGCATTGATGCGACGGCGTGCGCTTGTCGAACGGACGGGACAGGACGATCGGGAAGCCGGCCTTTCTCAAGACGCCCTTCAGCTTCGACACCAGGTCGAGATGCGCCTGCCAGTTGGTGCGGACCCATTGCATGACGATACGCTCGCCATCAACAGTGATGCGGCTTTCCGGCGATGGCAGATCCTCGCTCATCGCGTAAAAATCGATCGCGTGAGCGGAGATCCTATTGAGCAGCCATTCCGGATAGGCCGGCATATTCGCCTTGAGGATCGTACCGGAAATGCGGCCGAGTAGCTGGACGTTGCCGAGCGGCGGCCCGCCCTCTCCATCCGACAGATAGAAATCATTGAAGCCGAAGGTCTTCTGATAGACGCTATCGTTCCGGTACCAGGGCGAGACGGCAAGGACCGCGGAGGAATTGTGGTTCATGAAATTGCGGCCGACCTGATCCGAGCGGTTGGCAAGGCCGCGCGGATTGGCATCGTTGGCCGAACGCAGCAACAGCACCGCCGATTGAACCGCGCCTGCCGACAGCGCGACCAGCTTCGGCCTTACAACCTTGGTCTCGCCGAAGGAGTCATAATGCACAGCCTCGATGGTCCGCCCGTCAGCCGCCGTTTCCAGCCGCGTCACGCGCGCGCCGGTCTTGATCTTCACATTCGGATGCTGGAGCGCATTGGCAAGCGCTGCGGTCTCGGCATCCATCTTGCCGTCAAAACTGTTCGGATGGGCATCCCAGGGCGTCTTCCCCTTGGCAATCCATTTGTCGATGTCGATGCCGAGGGGCAGTGAATAGGGATGGACCCCGTTCTGCTTCAACCGCTTGCGAACGTCTGATATCGCCGGCTCATCCGGAACGGGCGGAAAGGCGTAAGGTAGCGAATGGACGGGCTCGGTCGGGTCCTCGCCGAGCACACCACGGACCTGATAGAGCTGCTCGGCCCTGCTGTACCATGGCTCAAGTTCTTCGTAGGGAAAGGGCCACGCTGGCGAGACGCCCTCGCGATGCTGCATCTCCTCGAAATCCTCGCGCCGGTAGCGCACCAGCACCGCGCCGTAGAACTTCGAATTGCCGCCGACATTGTAATAATTGCCGGGATTGAAGCCGGCGCCGCCCTTTTCGTACCAGGTCTCCTTCGGACGAAAATGGCCACGCTGAAAGATCGCCCGTTGATCGCGGTTTTCCGGCCTGTCCTCCAACCGCTCTCCGGCCTCGAGAATAAGGATATTGGCACCGGTTGCGGCAAGGCCACAGGCAAGCGTCGAGCCGCCGATGCCTGAGCCGATGATGACGATATCCGGTTCCGCGGTCATAGATCCCCCAAAGCGATTCCCGATTGGCTTTGTGGCTTGAAAGACAGCAGGCTGTCCAGAGCGAAAGGGCGCCGCGCACGGTTGCCAGACCGTTCCGGCTCGGCACGCGGACGCGATGACGGGCCGTTAACCGGCCCGTCATGTCTGTAAGGCGCTACTTATTGAGCTGCGCCTGCAACTTGTTGACGTCTTCCGTCGTCATCTCGCCGTCGGTTGCCACCTTGCCGTCTGTAATCTTCCAGAGACGGAACGGGCCGGTGATGTCGCCATACTTGTCGAAGGAAACCGGGCCGATGACGCCCTCGTAACGGATCGCCTTGCCATCCTTGATCAGGCCGAGCGCCTTGGCGAACTCTTCCTTGCCGGCATAGATCGGCGTGCCGGCAGGATCGACCGCCTTGAACATCGCGTCGCGGATCTTGGCCGGTTCGTTGGACCCGGCAATCGCGATGGCAAGACCAACGATGGCGCCTGCGTCATAGGCGCGGTCTGCGGCCGGGTTGGACGGCTCGATGCCGGAGAACGCCTTGTAGTTCTTCATGAAATATTCCGTCGACGCGGTCGGGCTGGTGCCCGAGGACGTGCCGTAGGCGTCCTTCAGATAGTCGGCCCCGACCGATTCGATGAAATCAGGGCTGTTCATGCCGTCGTTGAGCAAGAACTTCTGCACGCCGCCTTGAGAGATCCAGGTGCGGGCGATCGTTGCGCCGTCGACCGGCGTGCTGACCAGATAGAGCCCATCGGGGCTTCCGCCCATAGCGGCGGTGACTTCCGAGGCATAGCTCGACTGCTTTTCATTGTAGGGCGTGTCGGAGACGATGACGCCACCGAGCGCCTTGTAGGCACGGGAGAACTCGGCGACCATGTTGACGCCGAAGTCGTTGTTGACATGGATGATCGAGAGCTTCTTAAAACCCTTGTCCATGGCGTATTTCGCAGCCGCCACGCCCTGAAGCGCGTCGGAGGTGATGGTGCGGAAGAAGATGCCGTTGGTCTTGCCGTCACGGCCAAGCGCCGTCAGCGTTGGCGAGGAGGAGGCCGGTGAGACCTGCACGATCTTGGCCGGAGCCGTGACCGAAGTCAGGATCGGGATCGACACCGAGGAGATGATGCCGCCGATGATGACAGGCACCTTCTTCACCTGCACCAGCTGCGTTGCCGCATCCACGGCGACGTTGCCCTGGCTCTGGCTGTCGCGCGTATCGGTCGCAAGATCACAGCCGCGAACGCCGCCCGCCGCATTGATGTCGCGGAAGGCCATCTCGACCGACTTTGCGCCGGCCTGGCCGTACTCACCGGCCGGCCCCGTCAATTCCATCACCAGTCCGACGGTGATCTTGCAGTCCGCGGCGTTTGCAACGCCTGCAGCGGCAAGAAGCGCGAGCGCAGTGGTCAGTTGAAATATCGTCTTTTTCATCCTTGTTCCCCTTGTTAGGTACGACTTCTATTTCCGTTTTCAGGCCTGTGAAGTCTCCGGCATCTGCAGCCAGGTTTCATGCAGATGACGCCATTCGACGCCGTTCGGCGCCGATGAACTCGATGTAAAAAGGGCGCTTGCCTGCCGGCGGCTGGATTTTCCACCCTTGACCTGCGCCTCTATGTAAGTGACGACGATCATATCCGCGGCCTCCCAGCCGGAGCGGATGTCCTCGATCTTAATCGAAAAGTCGCCGTTGAAACTGGCCCTGTTTGAGCGGATCAAATCGATGATCGCGTCCCGCTCAAAGACGCGGCCGGTCGGCGGGATCATGTGGAAGCCTTGACCGAAAACCTGCTCGCAGCGGCCGAAATCCGTCGTGTCAGCTGTCGACGCATCATACCACGCGACGAAAAAACGGTGGAAGTCGATGATCTCGGCGCTGGCTCTGTCAAACAGGCAAGGCATGTCGCTCAGACCTTTCCCGCATTGAGGTTGTAGTGCATGATCGAGCCGTGGCGGCCGGTCCGATCGCGCTCCAGCGTGTAGACATCGCCGAGCGGCCCGCGGCTTTCAGAGATGATGCTTGCGATCTGGCGGTTGTCGTCGTCGCTAAGGGTAATATCCATGATCTTGGCGTTGGCGAGCGCATGCGCCTGGTTTCGCGCGCCGACGATGACGGCGGCCACTTGCGGCTGCTGCAACACCCAGGCGCTGGCGATCGTGGCGATATCGACGCCGTATCTGTCGCCGATGACCGATAGAGTGCCAAGCAGGGCCTGGAACAGATCCCAGCCACCGAAATCGTCGATGATCAGCTTGTATTTCACCAGCGAGCGGTTCTCGAGCGGCATTTCCGGCTCTGCGACGCCAAGCCATTTGTTGCTGAGAAAACCGCCAGCAACCGAGCCGTAGCAGAGAAATGAGACGCCGTTTTCGCCGGCCAGCGCGCTTAGATGATTGGCCGGCCGCTGGTCGAGCACGGAATATTGCAGCTGTTGGCTGACGAGCGGAATGCCGGCTCTGAGGATCTCTGCAACGTGCGGCGTGTCGAAATTGGTGGTGCCGACATTGCGCACCAACCCCTCCTGCCGCATCTCGTTGAGCCAGCCCATGACGTCGAGATAGCCACCATGTGAATAATCCCACCAGTGGAACTGAACGAGGTCGACCCGGTCGGTCCGCAGGCGGCGCAGCGACTGTTCGACGATGCCTCTGATGTAATCGCGGCTAATATTGCCGAGCTTTTCGAGGTCGGGCACGAGCTTGGTGTGGACCTTCATCGTCGCTGCAACTTCGCCACCGCGCTCGTCTGCAAGCCGGCCCCGTGCAGCACCGATCAATTCCTCGACGCCGGTATAGATGTCGGCACAATCATAGGTCTTGATGCCGGCATCGAAGGCGGCGATCAGGTCGGTGATGGCCTGGCCGCGGTCGATATCGCCATGGCCGCCGGCCAGCTGCCACCCGCCTCGAATGACGCGGGAGATCGTATAGCCGGCGCTAAGTTCGATAGTCCTGGCACTCATTGATCTTCGTTCCTGTTCGGCAACGGCACCGCCGTTGTTTCGCCATGGCTGAACCGGCGTTTTCCGAGCCGGACGATTTTGAGCCGGCTGGCGCAATTCGGATCGGGACAGGCGATTTCCGCGTCCGAGGTCATCCAGTCGTTCTTGTCGGTCGGCCGTTGCTTGGCAGCAAGCAGAGGCAGCACGGCCGAGATCGAGTAGATCGAGAAGCCCTGGCCATCAGGCATCGACAGCATCTCACCCTTGAGCTCGAAATAGTCGCCCTCCTTGGCACCGCAATAGATCGGCTTGCCCTTTGGAACGACCGCCTCGACGCGAAGGTCGAAAAGCTCGAAGCTGTCATCGGTTGCACTCATCTCAGACCTCCTGGCGCGTGAACGTCACGTCGCAGGCGCCGTTGCGGCGGATAATGCCGCAGGCAGCAGCGAAATGCTCGCGCCCCTCGGGGCGGACCTGTGCAACGACGCTGCCGGCAAGCCAGCCGATCGGAAACAGCAGCCGCGCACCTGGGCCGTAGAACAGGCCGATATCGAAGATCGGCTTCGGGCCGCCGCCCCACATGCGCGCCGGCACGTAGCTGAGCACAATGTCGCCCGGCTGCGGCGTCAGCGTCGCGTTCTCGGCAGGCAGCGGCTTTGCCCAGTCAGCGCCCTCAAGATGGGCTGCCGGGATGGGGCAGGAAATTTCCGGACCCGTCCACATGGCGTGGATGCCGGCAACAACTCGCTTTTCTCCAAGATAGTCCCAGAAGAAAGCGGCGTTGTCGGGCGCCTTGGCGTCAAGAAAGGTGGCAACGACGGAAAGCCCTGAACGCGGCTCTAAGATATGGATTGCACGCTGGCTCATGATCGGCTCTCAAATTTTTGCCGCATCGGCTTGCAGCTTGTTGCGCAGGAACGTGAAGGGCCGGCTGATGTCGGCGACCAGTGCCTCGCGCGCCGCCTCTACATCCTGCACCGCAAGGGCTGCGACGATGCGTCGATGGTATTGCGCAGTGTCGACTTCGCCGGCCTCGGAAAAGGCGTAGATCGCAACCCGGATGCAGGGACCCGATTGCAGCCACAGGCTCTCGATCATCGGGATCAGAACCGCCGACCCGCAGGAGCGATAGATCTCGAAGTGGAAGCTCTGGTTGAGCGTCACCTCGTGATCGACATCTTTTTTGTGTTTCAACGCCCGCATGTCGTCCCACTGGCCGAGCAGCCCCTCGATGACTGAGATCTGCCGGGGACCCATCCGGGTTGCGGCAAGCGCGATTGCCTCGCCTTCGATCAGGATGCGGGCCCGCAATAGATCGTCGAGCCTTTCGAGCGTGATCGGCGGAACGCGCACAGAGCGGTTCGGCAATGCCTCAAGCGCCTTTTCGGTAATCAACCGGCCAAGCGCCTCGCGAACAGGCATGGTGCTGGTGACCAGCGCATCGGCAAGTCCGCGAATGGTCAGGGTCTGGTTCGGTTCGAAAAGGCCGCCGATCAAGGCTCTGCGAAGCTCGGAGTAGACGCGGTCTTGAACAGTCTCGCGCCCTACCGGCGCAAGCTGAGCGGCGATGACGTCGTTGCTTTTCTCGGTGGCGGTCTTTTGCATTTCGATCCCGCTTTTGACTTGCGAAGTCGATTAAAGCCGATTAGCGTGATCAATGCAAGTGTGATCACAAATCAAAAATCGGAAGACGGGCTACGATCGTCTTCGGCCAGAGGGATCCATGGCACTACATTCCGAACGGCAGGGAGAGGAAACCCATGCGCCTGTTCTGACTGCGAAAAACGTTGTCCGTCGCTTCGGTGGCGTGACCGCCGTCAACGATGTCTCCTTTGAGGTGCGTCGCGGCGAGATCCTCGGCTTGATCGGCCCCAATGGCGCCGGCAAGACGACGATGTTCGATCTTTTGGCCGGCAGCGTCGCCCCGACGTCAGGCGAAATCCGGTTGGAGGGATCGGTGGTTTCAGGCGAGCCCGCCCATCATCGCATAGGCCGCGGTCTTGGCCGCACCTTCCAGATACCGCGCCCCTTCCCCAATCTGACGCTGATCGAAAACGTCATGCTGGCGGCCCAGGGCCAGTCAGGCGAAAAGCTGTTTACCAATTTCCTGGCGCCCTGGCGCGTCGCTGCCGAAGAGAGGGCCGCAGAGCAAAAGGCCATGGAGCTGCTTGATCTGGTAGCGCTGACGCGGCTTGCCCATCAGCCAGCTCGTATTCTGTCCGGCGGCCAGCGCAAGCTGCTGGAGCTTGCCCGCGTCATGATGGCCGACCCGGCGATCGTCCTGCTCGACGAACCGGCCGCCGGCGTCAACGCGACGCTGCTCGAGGTGATCATCGACCGCATCCGCGACATCAATGCCCGCGGCGTTACCTTCCTTCTGATCGAGCATAATATCGACATGGTGACCCGCCTCTGCCATCGCGTTTTAGTGATGGCAAGCGGCGAGCTGCTCTGCGAGGGCACTGCCGAAGAGGTCGCGCGTGACCCACGGGTCATCGAAGCCTATCTCGGAGGTGCGGCATGAGCGATCCCGTCCTCATTGTCCGCGATCTGGTTGCCGGTTATGAACCCGGCGTGCCGATCGTCCGCGGCGCCTCCATTACGGTCGCAAAAGGCGAGATCGTCGTCGTCCTCGGCCCGAACGGTGCCGGCAAATCCAGCTTCATCAAGGCGATCGCCGGCCTGGTCACGGTGACCTCGGGCAGCGTCATGCTCGACGGGCGCGACATAACGGCCGCCCCGGCTCATTTGATGGTCAGGCTCGGCCTTGCCTTCGTGCCGCAGACCGAAAACATCTTTCCGCAGATGTCGGTCGACGACAATCTGAAGGTCGCCTGCGGTATCTTGAAGCCGCGCGAGATTAACGGCCGCATCGACGAGATGTACCAGACCTTCCCTGATCTTGCCCGCCACCGCCGCATTTCCGCCGGCAATCTCTCCGGCGGACAGCGGCAGATGCTGGCCGTCGCCCGTGCGCTGATCGTCCATCCGAAGGTGCTGGTGCTCGATGAGCCGTCGGCGGGGCTGTCGCCGAAATTCGTCTCGATGGTGTTCGAGATGCTCACCGAAATCCGCAAATCCGGCGTCACCATTCTCCTTGTCGAACAAAATGCCAAGGCGGCACTTTCGATCGGCGACCGCGCCTATGTCCTCGTCGAAGGCAAGGATCGGCACGAAGGGGTGGCCTCCGAACTCTGGAACGACCCTGTCGTCGCCGAGCTCTATCTCGGCCAGCGCCCTTCAAATCAAAAGACCGGAGGTGCCGAATGAACCTGCAATTCATCGTCGACGGATTGCTGACGGGCTCCATGGTCGGCCTTGGCGCCATCGGCGTCACGCTCACCTATTCGATCCTGCGGTTTTCCAACTTCGCCCATGGCGATTTCATGGCCTGGGGCACCTATGCGACGCTCACCGTTGTCAGCGCCATCGGCGCGATGTTCGGCAAGGTCGCTCCGATCGGTGCGCTGTCCTTCGGCTGGCCGCTGATCGTCGCCGTCATCGTCGGCATGGCCTTTACCGGCTTCATGGCCCTGGTCCTCGACATGGTTCTCTTTGCGCGATTGCGGGCAAAGGGTCAGGCGATCATTGTCGTCATGGCAAGCTTCGGGGCCTCCATGGCGCTGCGCAGCCTGCTCGAATTCATCTTCACCTCGCGGCCGGCCTATTTCAGCCGTGCCATCCAGATCGCCATGCCGGTCGGTTTCGGCATCCGCATCACGCCCGACCAGATCGTCCTTTTGCTTGTCACGGCCGGTCTCGTGCTTGCCGTGCATCTTTTGATCACCCGGACGCAGATCGGTCGCTCTATGCAGGCGGTTAGCCAGAATGCCGCACTTGCCCGCGTCGTCGGCATCGACGTTGCCAAGGTCGTCCGCGTCACCTGGCTGCTCGGCGGCTCGCTTGCCTGCGTTGCCGGCGTCATGATCGGCATCCTCGTGCAAATCCGTCCGCTGATGGGCTTCGACATGCTGCTGCCGATGTTTGCCGCAGCAATCCTTGGCGGCATCGGCAGCGTGCCCGGCGCTGTCCTCGGCGGCCTGATCATCGGCCTTGCCGAATCCGGCGCGGTGCAGCTCATCGGCGCCGAATGGCGCGCGGCGGTGTCCTTCATCATCCTGATGGCGGTGCTATTGGTGCGGCCGATCGGCATTTTCGGAGTGAAGGAAAGATGATGGATATCGTCGGCTATGGCGCATTCTTCCTGACGACTGCGCTGATCTTCTCGCTGATCACCCTTGGCCTGAACCTGCAATGGGGCCTGACCGGCCTCTTCAACGTCGGGGTTGCCGGCTTCGTCGCCATTGGCGCCTATACCTCAGCATTGCTGACGACGCCGGACACGGTCGGCCGGTTCGGTGGCTTCGACATGCCGATCCTTGTTGGCTGGCTGGGTGCGATGGCGGTTGCCGCCATTGCCGCTGCGATCACCGGCGTCGCGACGCTGCGGCTAAAATCTGACTATCTAGCCATCACCACCTTCGGGGTGGCCGTCGTCGTCCAGCTGGTGGCGCTGAATGCGCAGAGCCTTACCGGCGGCCCCTTCGGCATCGGCTTCATACCGCGCCCCTTCGGCGGCCTTGCGGCAACGCCGCTCCTCTTCAACTTTTCCAACCTTTCCGTCGTCGCTGCGGTGACGCTGGTTACCTACCTCGCGCTTGAGCATCTTGCGCGCAGCCCGTGGGGCCGCGTTCTCAAGGGCCTTCGTGAAGACGAGCGCGCCGCGATCTCGCTTGGCAAGAGTGCCCGCTTCTATCGCGTGCAGGCATTTGCGGTTGGGGGTGCAATCATGGGTCTTGCCGGCGCGGTCCAGGCACATTTCATCGGCTTTATCGCGCCTGACAATTATGTGCCGATCCTGACCTTTCAGGTCTGGGTCATGCTGATCGTCGGCGGCTCGGGCAGCAACAAGGGAGCGGTTGCCGGCAGTATCCTCGTCTGGGGAATCTGGGCGGGATCGGGTGCGCTGACCAGCATATTGTTCACCCCGGAACAGCAGGCGCGCGCCGCATCGCTGCAGATCGTCGCGATCGGCGTCATGCTCTGCGTCATCCTGCTTGTCCGCCCGAACGGCATCCTTGGAAATTTGCCCCGCCGCCCTCGCTTCAGCAAAAAGCCGCGACAGATCGCCGTCGATCAGGACGGCGCGACACCATGAACGAAAACGCGATCTGCGCGCCGCCGCCCCTTTCGCTGTGGCATGCCGTCAGCCGAAACGTCAGGACAAGGCCCACGCTTGAAGGAGCCGTTGACGTCGACCTTGCGATTGTCGGGGGAGGCTTCTCCGGACTTTCCGCAGCACTCCACGCTGCAAAACAGGGGCTGTCGGTTGCAGTCCTTGAGGCGGAGATCATCGCCTGGGGCGCCACAGGCCGCAATGCGGGCTTCATTGTGCCGAATTTCGCCAAGCGCGACCCGGAGGACATTGTCGCCGAACTCGGCCCGGAACGCGGCGGGCGGCTGGTAGAATTTGCTGCCGCCAGCGGCGATCTCGTTTTCGATCTGATCGCGCGGCACAGCATTGAATGCGACGCTGAACGCAGCGGATGGATACAGCCGGCGCACTCCCCCGCTGCCTTCGAGAAGACAAAGTCGAGGGCAGCGCAATGGGCAGCACGCGGCCGGCCGGCGGTCGTTCTCGACAGGGAGACCATTCGCCAAGTGACCGGCGCCGATGGTTATCTCGGCGGCTGGACGGATCAATCGGGCGGCGTCCTCAACCCGGTGGCATATGCCCGTGGCCTCGCCGCTGCCGCTGAGGCTGCAGGCGCGCATATCCATGAGCGATCTCCCGTCACATCGATCGATCGGCAAGGGGACGGCTGGTCGTTGACGACGCCTGAAGGTCGAGTGCGCGCCGGCAAGGTTGTTCTTGCGACGAATGCCTATGGCGGAGCCCTCAACCCGACACTCGCCCGTACCTATTTCCCGCTGAAGGTCTTCCAGATCGCCACCGAGCCGCTACCGCCCTCAATCCGCGCGCGGCTTCTTCCAGGCAATCAATGCGTCTCCGATACGCGCCGGAACCTCTTCACCTTCCGCTTTGACGCTGCCAACCGGCTAATTTCGGGGGGCATGCATATTGTCAGTGCCGGCGCCGACGAGCGAGTGCCGCGGACGATCCATCGTCGTCTTGCCCGGCATCTCGGCTTGAAGGACCTGCCGCCGCTTGCCTATAGCTGGTCGGGAATGGCGGCCGTGGAACCCGATTTCCTACCGCACCTGGTTGATCTCGCACCGGGCATGATCGCGGGCTTTGCCTGCAATGGCCGCGGCATCGCCATGACGACCGGAATGGGGAAAGTGCTTTCGGACTGGGCGGCAGGCGCAAACGCTGCCGATCTGCCCATCCCCTTTGCGCCACCGGCACCGATCCCCTTCCATAGGCTCCTCAAGCACGCGCCGAACGCCATGCTTTTCTGGAGCATGCTGCGCGACCGCATCGACGAACGTTAAGGCCATTGACCAATCCATAAACAGACAACGCCCGCGGCATCGACCGACCGATGCCGCGGGCGCTAGGGTGTCTCCTGGCCCCACCAAGGAGACGCCTCAACCTATTCCCGCTCGCCTGTGAAGTTCAGGAGGAGCTGGAAGATATTCACGAAATTCAGGTAGAGCGACAACGCGCCCATGACCGCGAGCTTCTGCTGCGATTCCTGGTCGAAGTTCTCAGCATATTGCTGCTTGAGGTTCTGCGTATCCCAGGCAGTCAGGCCGACGAAGACGACGATACCGATCAACGAGATTGCGAACTGCAGCGCAGTGGAGCCGAGGAATATGTTCACAACGCTTGCAATGACGACGCCGATCAGACCCATCATCAGGAACGAGCCGAAATTGGCGAGGTCCCGCTTGGTGGTGTAGCCGTAGAGGCTGGTGGCGCCGAACATCGTCGCGGCGATGAAGAAGGTGCGGGCAATGCTGGTGCCGGTAAAGACCAGGAACACCGAGGCAAGCGACAGGCCCATGACCGCGCAGAATGCCCAGAACATCATCTGCGCGCCACTGGCCGAGATCGACTGGATGCGAAACGAGAAGAACATCACGAAGGCAAGCGGCGCCAGCATCACCACCCACTTTAGCGGCGATGAGAAGATCGGCACATAGAGCGCCGGTGTCGTTCCGACCAAAAGGGCGACGAGGCCAGTGATGACAAGGCCGATGCCCATATAGTTGTAGATGCGCAGCATGTGCTTGCGCAGCCCTTCGTCAAAGAGCGCCTGCGAGCCGATGGCGGCTCCAAGGCCGTAGCGTTGATTTGTTTCGTTCACGGATATGTCTCCAAGGGTTGACGTTAATAGAGCGTGCGGGAAAGCTGTTCGGCTTGCCCATCGAGATTGGCCGCCTTGCCGTCGGCGATCAGTGAATAGGCGACCTCGCCGATCTGCCAGTAGGCCGCCTGTACCCCGTCGAGCGCGATATGGTTGACCTTCTCGACGGCAAAACTGCCTGGCCGCGCCGCAAACAGCGACAGCCGCTGGCCCTGCGCATTGATGGTCAGTTCGACGCTCGGTCCGAAATCAGAGGGATAGACTTCGACATCGGAAACCGACCAGCCCTGCGGCAGCGCCGGCATGAGGATTGCGGTTGCTGCGCGAATATCGTCGGCATTGTAGGCCGTCACCGCGCGTTGCGAGGCGATCTGGTCGCGCGTCTTCGTTGCCCGATAGGCGCGCACCGCATCCTCGACGAATAGCGGCGGCGGAACAGAGGCCGACACTTCGGTTGCCGTGAAGGCACCGAACGAGGTGTGGGCCACCCATCCGGCTCCGACCAGCACGGCGACCGCTGCAATCCGCTGAAGCGAGCTCAATATCCTATCATAGGAGAGCCCACGCTCGAGCCGACGTGCGGCCTCGCGGGTCTCTGCCCGCCCGGTGGATGGCGCAGCTGCAAGCGCCAGTCGCAGTTCGCCGCGAATGCTCAGATCAGCCATGACCTTGGCAGCGGTGACCGGATGACTTGAGAGATAGGTCTCCACCACGATGCGTCGGGCGACGTCGAGCTCGCCATCGACATAGGCGTCAAGATCGGCATCGATCACGGGATCAATTATTGTCATGGCCGTCTCCTGAAATGAGCCGAAGGTGGGAGGCGGTCGGCGTCTTATTCTCGAAATCCCGCAGATGCGCCCGCGCCCGCGAAATCCGCGACATCAGCGTGCCGGTTGGGATCCCGAGCGCCGAGGCGGCTTCCTGATAGGAAAGGTCCTCAATGGCGACCAGATGCAGCGCCTCGCGCTGCTCCTCCGGTAGACTGAAGAATGCATCGCGGACCTGATTGAGGCGAACGGTATGCTCCTGGCCGGCCGGAACCGACGTTTCCATCTCCGTTGCGGCCTCGTCATGGCGCCGGGTCATGGAACGGTTCTTCCGCAGCCTGTCGATATGGGCGTTGTGCAGGATCGATAGCAGCCAGGTACGCAGGTTTGCGCCGCGCCGGAAGCTCGACTTGCGCTCATAGGCTCTGACCAGCGCATCATGCACTAGATCTTCCGCCTCGCCGGCGTTGCACACCAGCGAACGGGCATAGCGTCTCAGCGAACCGAGCTGCCCCAAAACATCGAATGTCCGTTCCTTGCGTTCCATGCCCTAGTATACGCAAGCACCCAGGCGTTTATTCCATCGCCTCGCGAAAATCTTCGCAAGTGCCTCACATCAGAATGAAATCCTTGGGCAGCGGTGGCGGTGGCAGGTCGGTTTCACCCATCGCCTCGCGCAGATTGATCTCGATCGTATCGGCAAGTGCGCTGATCGCCAGCGCGTTCGGCTGGTTGCCGAACGGATCTTCGAGTTCATCGCCAAGCGCATCGAGCCCGAAGAACGTATAGGCGACGAGCGCTGCAACGAACGGCGTCCCCCAGCCGAGCGCATCGACAAAACCGAATGGCAGGAGGAAGCAGAACAGATAGGCGGTGCGATGAAGCAGCAAGGTGTAGCTAAATGGCGGCGGCGTGTTGCGGATGCGCTCGCAGGCCGCCTGCACCGCCCCCATCTGCCCGACGCTTGCGTCCAGCATCTGGTATTGAATGTCGGTGATCCGGCCTTCGGCACGCAATCGCGCAAGGTCGGCGCAAAGCAGCCGCAACAGCAGGTCCGGTGGATTTCGAGCGGCACGATAGAGATCGATGATCCCGCTTACGCCCACGATCTGTCGGTAAGAGCGGCTCGACGATCCGCCATTCTGCGTCGCTCAAATCGCCTCGTGCCAAAACCGCCTCCTAAAAAGCAGTCTTGAATCATTTCCCGTCTGATTTGGGAAAGGCACTTTGTCAACATAACCTTGCAACGACCCGGCGGATATGTCTCCCTTAACGCCGGATTTAATACTTCACGCTAAAGTGGCGCCACAGCTTTAGTGATTGGGGAATCTCACATGGGTTATGGTCCATCCGCGGCAACGCCGCCGCTTCGTTGCGTGACCTACGTGGTCAACCGAACATGAGGAGCGCGATGCACACGTCCGAACTTCAGTCGACAAATTCGTTGACGCTACGAGTAGCGTTAATTCAAAGTGTCATGCTCTTCGCTCTGGCGGCACTCCTTCAGCAGCGTTGGGGAACCATCGTCGACACCAGTTGGCTCATTACGGAGTCCGAACGGATGCTGGCGGGACAGCGGCTCTACGTCGATGTGATCGACAACAACCCGCCGTTCTCGCTCTGGCTCTTCATGCCCGCCATGATGCTGTCGCAATGGGCCGGTGTCGCTCCCGAGATCGGCATTTATCTCTACACGTGCCTCGCTGTGATCGTCGGTCTGGGTTTGGCAGCCGTAATCGTCCAGCGGGCAGGTTTTGCCGAAACTCGCGCTCTGCTTCGGCTACTGCCGCTATTTGTCGCGCTCTTTGTGATTTTCCCCGGCAACGCCTTCACCGAGAGAGACTACGTGGGCACGGTGCTGTTTCTGCCGCTGCTGGCAATCATGGCCTGGCGGGCCGACACGACACGCTCAACTGCGCCCGGTATCGCGCTGATTGTCGCCGCTGGGTTGTGCGGTAGCATCCTGGTGCTGGTGAAGGCCTATTATGTGGTGGTTTGCATCCTACCCGCCCTCTACGTTGCCTGGTGCCGGCGAGACCTCCGCTCCCTCTTCGCGCCTGAGAATTGTATCATCGCCATTGTGGGCATCTTGTATGTCGCACTTGTCTATTTACTCCATCCCGAATTCATGTGGGACATCCTCCCGCAGGTGGTGGATGTCTACATGGGAACGGGCAATTCAGTTGCCGTCGCGCTCAGCTATGCGCCGGTTTATTTGATGCTTCTGCTGCTACTCTGGATAGTTACACCGAGAGAGTCCGTGACGCCGCTTGCAGCGGTGACGCTGCTTGCTTCACTCGCCGCCACGATACCATTGGTCTATCAGGGCAAGGGCTGGCCCTATCATGCTTTCCCCGCAATTTCGCTCGTGATCGCAGCCGTACTTTGCCGGATAGCGGCGTCCTCTGGCTGGCGTTACAACCGCGAAACGCTGGCGCGCGCCATTCTTTGCGCAGTTGTGGTTCTAGTAGCATGGCAACCATTCCTATATACTCAGAAGCCAGACAAGGCTTTCGTCAACGCCATCAAAATGGCGTCGACGGCGCAACCAACGCTTGGTGTCATCGGCAGCGATATTGCCGGTGCCCATCCGCTTTCCAGGATGATAGAGGCCCGCTTCCTGTCTGCCAATAACAGCGACTGGCTGGGCGCTCTTGCATTCGTTCGAGCCCAGCAGGCTGCGGCGGAGGGAAACGCAGTGAATGCAGCGCATTTCCAGGAACAGTCTGACGCCTATCTAGACTCGAAATACGCCGAATTCGCCAAATATAATTACGATCTGATTATCGTTCAGCAGGACGAACCGCTCTGGACCGACCATGTGCTCGCCCAGCCGCGTTTTGCAGCGGTTCTCTCGGGCTATCATCCCGTTGCGAGGGATGAGCGGTTCATCGTTTACGGCCGGAACGTTGACGCCGGTCGGAGTTTGAACACTCAGACCAATTCCCGAACGCTTTAGTCAGGTATTTTCTCTCGAAGCCGATCCTTTCGCGCGTTGACGCTATTGCTTTAACTCGGCGCCCCGCAGAAATTTCGCGTCAAAGCTTGAATCCTGCGGCCGTCGCATCGTTGTGGAACATTTTCACCGTATCCAAAGAATACGTGTCGAGATCATAGCCGACCAGAGACAGCTTCTTCAGGATGTCGTTGGTCACGGTGATGACCTGGCATCCGACGTCGTCGGCCTGGAAGATGTTCAACAATTCGCGTGGGCTCGCCCATATCAACTCCGCAGCCGGCGCGACCTTCAGCATTTCAACGGCAGTCATCATCAGCGGAACAGGGTCGCGGCCTGTATCTGCGATGCGGCCGGCAAAGACCGAGACATAGCTCGGCACATTCGGATCCAGTACAGTCAGGACGTCGCGGATCTGAGCCAGCGTCATGATCGCGGTGACATTCAGCTTCACCTTTTTTGCGGCCAGCTTTTCGATGAGGGAATAGGAGGTTTCCAGCTTCGTGTTCGTCACGGGTATCTTGACGTATACATTGTCGCCCCAGCTGGCGATCTCAAGCGCCTGTTTTTCCATCTCATCGAAGTCGTCCGAAAACACCTCGAAGGACAAAGGCTTGTCGCTGATCGACGTCAGGATGTCCTTGCAGAAGGCGCGGTAGTCCGTGATGCCGGCTTTGTTCATCAGCGTCGGGTTCGTCGTTAGACCCTTGATATAAGGCTTGGCGTACATTTCCAGCATGCCGGTTTTGTCGGCGCCGTCAGCGAAGATCTTGACCTTCAGGTCTTCCACACTCTTCATGCTATTCTCCCAGGATAACATTCGCGGCCTCTTTCAGAGACGACACGCGGCGAACTTCCGTTGCAGGCTGCTTTTCGTTATAGCCGTAATCTATAAAGATGGTCCTACAGCCGGCGTTCTGACCGGCTTCGATATCTCGCCAGCGATCTCCGACCATGAAGCTTGCACTCAGGTCGATGCCATATTTCTGCGCGGCGGATAAGATCGATCCGGGCAGAGGCTTGCGGCAATCGCAGCTATCGCCGCTGTCATGGTAACAAGTGCGAAACTCGTCGATCGGCAAACGGGAACCCAGGAATGCGTTGATCCCGTCGACTGTTTCCCGAGCGGTTGTGCCGCGCGCCACGTCAGGCTGGTTGGTAATGACAATCAACAGATAATTCGCGGCCTTCAAGTCCAGCAAGGCATCCTCCACGCCCGGCAAAATCTCGGTCTCGCTCAGATCGGCTGGCGGATACGGCTTACCGTCGCGCACGACGGCGCGATTGATAACCCCATCCCGATCCAGAAAGACAGCTTTGGACATCTATCGAACTGCCGATTCCCATTTTGTCTGGTTGGCCTTCAATTTCGGATGGGAGACGAGCAAATGCCAGACGACGGCCTGAAACGCTTCCGAGTGCGGTGTGATCGTCTCGGTGTTCACCGTCGGCACGACGACGCAGACATCAGCCACCTGTGCGGTATATCCGCCATCGCGTCCAACGATCCCGGTGACCTTGGCGCCAACGCTTTTTGCAAGCTTCAGCGCTTCCACCAGGTTGGGGCTGATATTCTTTTCAAGGTTGCCGCCGCCAACCGACAGAATGAACAGCACGTCCTTGGCGTTCAGCTTGCTGATCTTCAGCCATTCGGCAAAGACGGTGGACCAGCCCTCGTCATTGGTCCGAGCAGTCAGTTCCGAGACATTGTCGGTCGGGGCATAGCTTTCGATACCAACGATCTTTCGAAAATCGTTGACCGCATGCGAAGCGTTACCGGCGCTGCCGCCGACGCCGAGGAAGAAAATGCGTCCTCCTTCTGCCTTCACGGTGGCAAGCAGGTCCGCCATGCCTTCGATTGCGTCTGCATCCAGCTTCTCGATGATTTCGGACGCTTCCCTCAGGTGCCGCAGCGAGTAGGTCATGATAGCTTTCTCTCCCGAAAGTAGGCTTCTGCTTCACTCAGACCACTATGGGATCCGATTTCGTAGAAGCGTTCGTGAACTTCGTATCCGGCAAGATCATTCTCGACCGACAGTTTGTGGTAGAGGTCGGCAAGATCGAAAATCTCGCCAGTTTTGCGCTGCTCAAATGCGCTGTAGCGCAGCACCGCAAGGCCATAATCGATATATCTCATATCGGGTCGCGGTGACTTCTTGTTGTATTCGATCAAGCGGCCGTCCTGGAAGAGAACATTGCTCTTGTCCCACCGATCGCCGTTGTCCAGCACCGTCATCAGGCCGACTTTGCCACTTTCAAAGAATGCATTTTGGACGGCTGAAAAGTCGATCGGAAGGTAGGAATCGCCGTACAGCAAAAAGAAGCTGTCGCCGAGTAGTGGCAGTGCCTGCATTATTGCGCCGCCCGTTCCAAGCAATGTCGGCCCATCGGGCGAATAGACGACCTCAATGTCAAATGCCGATCCATCGCCGACGACGCTTTCGATCATCTCGCCCAGATAGCCGGTGCAAAGCACGGCTCTCTTGACGCCCTGTTTCTGGAGATAGGCCAACTGCCGGTGGATGAACGGCACGCCTGCCACGTCGACCAGCGCCTTTGGAATGGTTTCCGTGATTGGCCGCAACCGTGTTGCAAGGCCTCCGGCCAAAATCGCAACACTCAGCATCATGACGAGAGCACCACTTTCGTCCCCTCGAAGTCAAAGCGAAAACGCACTTCCTCCAGCCCGGCATTTGCCATCGCGTGCCGCAATTTGTTGCGGTCGTGGGCCATGAACATCAGGAAACCTCCGCCGCCGGCGCCGACCAGTTTGCCGCCAACCGCGCCGTTCTTCATGCCAAGGTCGTACCACTCGTCGATTTTTGCGTTGCTCATGCCGCCTGAGCGACGCTTCTTGTGTTCCCAGTGTTCATGCATCAGTTCGCCAAACAGAACCGTGCTGCCGCTCTCAAGCGCGTCCCGGCTCCGGTAGCCCAGATCTTTGACATAGTGCAGATTTTTGAGCATATCGACATCGTTCTGCTGGGACTTGATCTGCTGGTCCTTCAGAATGCCGCCTGCATTGCGGGAGAACCCTGTGAAAAACAGAAGCAGATTGTCTTCCAGATCGAACATGGTGCTCATCGATGGACCCAGCGGCTTGGCAGTGACGCTGTCGTTTTTGTGGAAGGTGAAGCAGGTCACGCCGCCGACAGCTGCTATATACTGGTCCTGTTTGCCAATCGGTTCGCCGAGGCGATCGATCTCGACGTGGCAGGCAAGTTCGGCAAGTTCTTCCTGATGCAAATGGCGCTTGCGGTGGGTATAGAGCGCCTTCAGAAGGGCAGTCGTGAAACTGCCCGAGGAGCCGAGCCCGGTGCCAGATGGAATATCGGCCAGTGTGGTGATCTCGACCTGGGGCGTCTTGAAGCCCATCATCTGCAGGGATTCGCGGATGATCGGATGCTTTACGTCGGATATTTGCTCGACATGCTCGAGTTGTGAGTATTTCAGGTAGATGCCCTCGGTAAAGGGGCGCATGACCGTAACATAGACATATTTGTCTATCGCTGCGGAAACGAGGAAGCCCTCATTCTCCCTGTAGTAGGAAGGAAGGTCGGTTCCGCCGCCACCCAGCGTGATGCGCAAGGGGCTACGCGCTATGATCATAGCCAGACTCCTGATAGATTTTTTCGATGATTTTCAGTGCTGCGTAAGCGTCGACCAGCCCCGCTGACGGCGGCCGGTCCAGCCTTATATCGTCATAGAATTGTTCGATCTCGACGGCCCATGAATTGTCGGCCATGGGATATTCCCAGGCGATTGTTGCCGGCGGCCCCATTTCCGGCAGCATTCGGTAATGCGTAAGCCGCTCGACCCCATAACTCCCGCCAAGACCGGAAATCTCAAGCTTGCCGACCTTTCCATAGATTTCCATGGAAAAGGTATTTTTCCATTCGGTGCAGGACACGTGAAGGAAGGCCGCCATTTTCTTCGGCGTTTTCAAGATCATGAAGCCGTTGTCGTCGACCGGCATGTCCCAAAAATAGGTGTGGGCAAATCCCTGGATCTCGGAAAATTCGCCCAGGAACCAGCGAGATAAGTCGATCAGGTGCGGTCCCTGGTCGATCAATTCGCCACCACCGGACAATTCTGGATTTGCGCGCCACTCGCGATCATAGCCCAGCCGCCCCCCGTGTCCATAACGGGCGCGGATGAACATCAGCTCGCCGATTTCGCCAGCATCGGCAATCTCTTTCGCCCTCCGCAGGGCGCGGTGGTAGCGATGGCTGAAGCCAACATGCACCTTGGCGCCTCGCCTTGCGGCGGCTTCGATGACAGGCTTCAATTCAGCCGATGTCCGGGCTGCAGGCTTTTCTACGAGCACGTGCTTGCCCGCCTCGATTGCCGCAAGGGTGATTTCGGCAAGTGAATCGTGTAAAGTGGCAACGATCACGAGATCCACGTCGGCCAGCAACAAAGCCTCGCGCCAGTTCGCAAACACGCGGGCGCCCTGGCTACCGGCAAGGTATTCGGCGCGCGACAAATCCTTGTCGGCACAGGCAATGAGTTTGCCGCCTGCCCCGAGTGCCTTTGCCCGCTTTTGCCCAATGAGGCCACAGCCGATGATCGCGACGCCAAGCGGCCCACTGCCTGCCTTCATGTCTCACCTGCTTCAATATCTCTATCAAACGCCATCACTTGTCGCCCCATCCAAACCCTCGATCACGCCCCCCGATACGCCGCAGGGTATAGGCATCGCTCGCCGCCAGTTCTTCGCGATGCTCAGGCCACTTCTCCCAGTTGTCCCAAACTGCGCTGATGAGCTTTCCTGTGATGCCCAAGGAGGCGTCACCGCCAAGGAAGAGAGCAAGTCTGGCGACATCGTCCATGGAGGTGCCCCCAGTGGCAAACACCGTCTCGGCAATCGAATATTCACGATCGCCAGCCTTTTCGGCGCCATCCGCAAGTACCTCGCTCAACATGGCGGTCTTCATGGCACCGGGGGCAATGGCATTCACTTTGATCCCAAACTGTTTCACCTCCTCAGCGATAGTCTCGCTGAAGCGGACCAAGCCAGCCTTCGCCGTCGCGTAAGCGCTGAAATTGGGACGAGGGCCGGTTGCACCGCCGCCCGACAAGTTGACGATCGAACCGCTTCGCTGATCTATCATCAGCGGGAGAAGGCCGCGGCACAGATCGATTGGTGACAGCAGATTGACTTGGATCGCCCGGGCCCAATCGTCGGCAGTCGTCGACCAGAGAGGTCCGAGCGGGCCTTGTGTTGCTGCGTTGTTTATCAACACGTCAATTCTGGAGAATTCCGAGCAGACCGTTTCAGTGATTCTCTTCGAGGCCGCCGGATCTGACAAATCGGCAACGAAAGCGCGCGCGCGCTGAGCACCCATCGGCGGCAACATAGCAAGCAAATGGTTCAATTCCACATTATTGCGGGCAACCAGGAATAGGCTGTAGCCCGCACGCCAGAACGCGGCCGCCAAATGAAAGCCCAAACCGCGGGATGCACCGGTTATTAAGCAGATCTTATGCTCAGCCACCCGCGACTCCATATGGCTGTCCGGTTATCTGATATTTGTAATCCACAATCTTCGAGATCAGGTACCACGGTAGTATATCCAGAAACATACTTCGATCATGAAGGCCGATGTTCTTCAAAACCTTATATTTTATGATGTCCTTGAACCCAGTGTTGAATGCGCATTGCGCAGATACGAAACCGGTCTCACGGAGGCACCGCCGCAAAGTGCCTGGCTCAAAAAACGAAATGTGAACGTCTGGCGCATGGGTGTATCCCCACTCCAACAAGCGCGCGCTCCAAGGCGCAGCGTTACCTGTCGTCAAAAACAATTTTCCGCCTGGCTTCAAAAGGCTGCGAATCTTTTTGAAGGCCTCAAGAGGATCGGCAATATGTTCAAAAACCTCGATCGCGGTAACAAAGTCGAAGCTGCCGGCGTGACTGTCCAACTCCTGAGACGTCAGAATAGGTATCCCCGACGATCGACCGAGATCAGCGGCCCACCCGTCTTCCGACCCGACGACATCAAGCGATCTTTGGCGCGCGTATCTGACAAGTCCGCCGCCGCCGCATCCGAAGTCCAACCACTTTCCACCCGTTGGACAAAGGGTCGAGAATATCTGACAAAGTCCGCGATATTCATAAAATCTGATCGTCAGCCCTGGATTTTCGTTCTCGTAGACGTAATCCACCATCGGATCGCCGCCTTTGCCGCGATAATAGTCTTCATTGTAGATGTTCTCAAAATCTGATCGATAGTTCTCGACAAACGAAAAATTGCACTCGGAACAACGACAAAATTTGAACAGTCGGCCATCTATGCGTCCAGCGCGCGTCCCGATGAACGTGGTCTCGCTACCGCAAATGCGACACGGCGGGCCATCGGTCATTCTCTTACCTCGAAGACCCATTCATTCATTTGCAGAAATTCGACGGTCTTCAGCACCCCTTCCCGAATGCTGCATTTGGGCTTCCAGCCAAGTGCCTGTATGCGTTTGGTATCGAGAAAAATGAAAGGGTTGTCGCCTATCCAGCCGCGATCACCGCCGCTGTATTGCAATTCCGGTTTCACTCCAAGCGTCTCGCAGATCCAACCGATGGAGTCGTTGACCTCGCAATATCCATCGACTCCAAGATTGAAGATATTGACCTTGCCGTCGGCCTTGTCCATCGCAAGCAGAATGGCATCGATGCAATCCTGGACGTAGAGATAGGATTTCCGCTGCTTGCCGTTGCCAAGCACTGGCAGACGCGACGGATCGGCTTTCAACTTGTCGTAAAAATCGAAAACGTGGCCATGCGTGTAGCGTTCGCCCAGAATGGAAACAAAGCGAAAGATGCACGCCTTGAATCCGAAACCTTCGCAATAGGCCGAGATCAAGCCTTCGCCTGCCGCTTTCGATGCACCATATAGCGATGTCTGCACCGGAAAAGGACCGTCTTCCGGCGTCGGAATGACGGAAGATTCGCCGTAGACCGAGCCAGTCGAAGAAAAGGCGATACGCTTGATGTCGTTTGCGCGCATAGCCTCAAGCACGTTGTAGGTCGCGATCGTGTTCTGTTCGAGGTCCTTGCGCGGATGACTGGTCCCGAACCGCACGTCGGCATTGGCGGCCAAGTGGAAAACCGCCTCCCCGCCCTTGAACGCCGCTGTAAGCGCATCGAGGTCAAGCAGGTCGAGTTCCATTAACCGAAACTGTGGGTTCGTCATGGCGCCGTCCAGGAAGCGACGCAGGCCGGTCGAAAAATTATCGACACCGATGACCGAGTGGCCATCTGCGAGCAGGCGATCCACAAGTGTGCTGCCGATGAAGCCTGCGCAACCTGTGACAACATATGTATGGCTCAAAGCGGTCCTCTATCATGATGAAAAACCCAGAATTTCGTCATGCCGTAACCCAGGCCGATGGTGACGATAATTGCCAACAAAGCCCCCAGATAGGTCGACTGTCGTCCCCAATCGACGACAACAAAGACGACAGCCAAAGTGATGAGATAATTGGCGAATGCTACGATCAAATATCGCATCAGTTCTCTGATCACGTTGGCATTGCGGCTATCGAAGGTGAAGATTTTGTTTGCAAAGAAATGAAAAGAGATGGCGCAGACATAGGAAATGCTGATCGCCCAGAAATGTCCGAGATGAAGAAGCTGGACCGTTACAAAGACCAGGCCGAGATACAACAGCACCGTTGAGCCGCCTACGCCCAAATATTTAAAGAGCTGTCGCAAATTCTGCTTGTCCATCAGCATCATGTCGACAAGGGGCCCTTCGGCTTGAACGTGGCGCCGATGCATAGATTGCAGAACTTCAAATTGACGGGAATTGGGAAGTAAGTTGAGGACACCACGATGAAGTACTTCGACAATTCCTCGAAAATTTCCTCCGGAAGATTGATGTGTTCCCGTTCAATGAACCAGCGATAGGGTTGCTTGTAGCGCCTTTCAAAGACACGCTGGGCGGAGATCCGCCGTGCCAGGCTGTAAGCAAGGCTCCCTTCGCAGGGAATTACGATCGACACCGACCCGTCGTCCTTATCGCAAAGCCGGTACATTTCCTTGACCGCTTCCGGTAGATTGGGCAGGTGTTCGAGCACGTGGATTGCCAGTACCCGGTCGAAATAGCCGTCCTCGAAACCCATGTGCTTCTGGCAGTCGCCAACAACCGACTGGATTGCCGGGAACTTCTTGCGCAGTTCGGCAACCATATTGTCGCGTATATCGACCGCGACGTAGTTCCTTGTCTGCTCGTTGCTCAGTTTTTCGTAGTTCATGTGCTCGCCGCTACCGGCGCCGATTTCCAAAGTGCGCCTGAAATTAGCCGGCGCGTGTTTTACGACGTAGTTGTGGTTGAACTCGTCAACGATGCCGTATTTGGCGGGAAGCACATCATGCCAATGCTTCATGAAGTCGTCGCTGATCACCCGCTGTTCGGGTGTCAGCGGGGGGAATACCTTGGGCCATTTAGCTGATTGCTGCATCTCGGCGCTCACCCCGTGGCTTCTCACCAAAATTCACTTTTCGATCGAGAATATACATCGGGCGACGTTTCACTTCGTCATATATTCTACCGACATATTCCCCAATCAGACCAAGGCCGAGCAGTTGCATCCCCGAAAAGAAGCTGATGAACAGAACCGTGGTGGACAAACCCGGCGTAAGATCCACACCTATCAATTTTTGGAAAACGTACCACGCACCGAGTAGGAAACTCAGGCCAGCTAGAGCAAAGCCCGTCAAAGACATCAGAAAAAGTGGTCGGGCGCTGAAGCTGACGAGCCCATTCAGGCCGATTCTCAAAGATCCGGTTAGCCGATTGTAATTTCCAGTGCCTGCAAAACGCTCGTCCCGGTCGTATTCAATAAAGCTTTGTTTAAATCCGACGTAGGCCACAAGGCCGCGCAGGAAGCCGTGGGTTTCGTTCAAGCCCCGCAGCTCCTCGATTACACGCCGGGTCATAATTCGAAAGTCGCCCGTGTTGCGTGGTATCTGCACGTCGCTAAGCTTGTTGATTACTGAGTAACCGAGACTGGCGATCACTTTTTTGATCAGCGTTTCACCCCGCCGATTGCGGCGCGTTGCATAGACGACTTCGAAGCCCTCTGACAGCTTTCCGTGCATGTCCTTTATAAGTTCCGGCTGATCTTGAAGGTCGACATCTATAACGACGCAAGTCTCCCCGGTGCACGCCAAGATTCCTGCCATGGTCGCGGCCGGCTGGCCGAAACGGCGAGAGAAGATCAAGAGCTTGATATTCGGGTTGCGATTTATCTCTTCAAGGATGACCCGCTCTGTCCCGTCCGGGGAGGGATCTAAAGAGAATATAATCTCATAAGACCTGTCCATTTCTTCGAACAATGCTTCAGCACGCGACAAGAACGGCCGAATGTTCGCTTCTTCTTTGTAGACCGGGACAACGACGGATATTTGTGGGCGCATAGTCATCTCTAGCGTACGCTACTGAGTTAGCATGGGCTTCTTTGGCGGTAGCTTTGCGCTTTTTAAATTGATTCTGAGAATTATTGATTAACCTTCGCAAATTATGCGGTCAGACATTTAAATCTCGAAATGCTCTTCATCCCCAAGCCCCATTCCGCACGAGCCCTGCCCTCACATATGTACCCGATCTGTTTCAGATCACAGTCTGCACTCCAGCCTGGATCAAAGCCAACTACTCGGACTGTAAGGCTGTGTTGAGAGGCGGTACGCGCAAGCACCTCGGTTTTTATTCCATCCCGTCGCGAAAATCTTCGCAACTACCTCACATCAGAATGAAATCCTTGGGCAGCGGTGGCGGTGGCAGGTCGGTTTCGCCCATCGCCTCGCGCAGATTGATCTCGATCGTATCGGCAAGCGCGCTGATCGCCAGCGCGTTCGGCTGGTTGCCGAACGGATCTTCGAGTTCATCGCCGAGCGCATCGAGCCCGAAGAACGTATAGGCGACGAGCGCTGCGACGAACGGCGTCCCCCAGCCGAGCGCATCGACAAAACCGAAAGGCAAAAGGAAGCAGAACAGATAGGCGGTGCGATGAAGCAGCAAGGTGTAGCTAAATGGCGGCGGCGTGTTGCGGATGCGCTCGCAGGCCGCCTGCACCGCCCCCATCTGCCCGACGCTTGCGTCCAGCATCTGGTATTGAATATCGGTGATCCGGCCTTCGGCACGCAATCGCGCAAGGTCGGCGCAAAGCAGCCGCAACAGCAGGTCCGGTGGATTTCGAGTGGCGCGATAGAGATCGATGATCCCGCCTTCGAGGTGGCGGACAACCTTTTCTTCCACGCCTCCGGGTCTGAGATGACTGACCAGCGCATGACCAAAGGCGATCGTCAGGTTCAAAAGCTCCCGGCGCTTGAGGCGACCCTCCTTGCCATGTGCCGCCTCCAGCATCAGCATCTGGCGGGCAAAGCCGCGCGCGACGTAGATGAGTTGACCCCAGTTGCGCCGCGCCTCCCACCAGCGGTCGTAACAGGCATTGTTGCGAAAGCCGAGAAAGATCGACAGCGCAATACCGAGCAGCGCAAAGGGCGCGCCGTTCAGCGAGAGAAACACGCCAGGCCTTGCCTCATGTCCCCAGACGATCGCCACCGACAGCAGGAAAATGACGATCATTTGCGGCAGGATGCGCACAATGACCGAGCCGCGAACGATGAAGAAGAGCTGCAGCAGGCTCGGCCGCGGGCGGATGATCATGGGGCATTCCTAGGAGAAAAGACGAAAATCGGTAGAGACGGGCGAACATCGCGGCTTTGACGCCGGGCGTCAAATCTCTATTACATTTCAGGCATAGACCTGCCAATTCGAACAGGAAATTGGATGAACTGACATGAGCGTGAGACATACGGACGGTAGCGCGGGCGACGCAAACTACGGCACGATCGGCCAGAGCTATTCAAACTACCGCCAGCCGGAACCGCGCATCGCCGCCGTGATCGACGCAGCTCTCGGCGACGCCCGCACCGTCCTCAATGTCGGCGCCGGCGCCGGTTCCTACGAGCCGGTTGATCGGGACATTACCGCCGTCGAGCCCTCCGCCTCGATGCGGTCCCAGCGCCCGGCGCATCTGTCGGTCGCGATTGACGCCGTCGCCGAAGACCTGCCTTTCCCCGACAAGCATTTCGATGCCGCGATGGGCACCTTCACGATCCACCAGTGGCCGGACCTGAAGGCAGGCTTGAGCGAGATGCGCCGCGTTACCCGCGGGCCGGTCCTCATTCTCACCTGCGATCCGGACGAGGTCCAATCCTTCTGGCTGAACGACTATGCGGCGCAAGTGCTTTCAACAGAGGCGCGGCGATATCCCTCGATGGCTGCCATCCGCGATGGCTTCGCCACCGAGATCGATATCCTGCCAGTGCCGATCCCGCTCGATTGCCGCGACGGTTTCAACGAGGCCTATTACGGCCGGCCGGAAATGCTGCTGGAAGACGGTGCCCGGCTCTCCTGCTCCGCCTGGAGTTTCGTCTCGCCGGAGGTCGCAGCCGGCTATATCGCCAGACTGCGCACTGAAATCGAGGATGGCCGCTGGGACGAGAAATACGGCCAGTTGCGGACGCAGCCGGAATTCCAAGGTTCGCTCTACCTTATCGTGTCGCAAGGCTAGGCTTGGGCACGCCGCATCCGCTATCCGGACGCGGCGCGCGCAGTCGATGAACACTCAGTTAGCCGCTTCGACCAGCACCGGATTGGCACGATATTCCTTGGGGAACAGCCGCTTCAGGTCATCGATCTTCGGAAGATCGTTGATGACGATATAGGGATAGGTCGGATGGGTCGTCAGGAAGTCCTGGTGATAACCTTCCGCCGGATAAAAAGCCTTGTCCGGCTCAATCTTGGTGACGATCGCCTCGCCAAACGCGTGCGCCTGATTGAGCTGATCGATATAGGCCTTGGCGACGCTTGCCTGCTCGGCCGTAGTCGGGAAAATCGCAGACCTGTATTGCGTGCCGCTGTCCGGCCCTTGGTAATTCAGCTCGGTCGGATCATGCGCGACGGAAAAATAGATCTGCAGCAGGTGTCCAAGGCTGATCTTCTTCGGATCGAACACGACCTTGACGGATTCGGCATGGCCCGTGGTGCCCGTACTGACGGTCTCGTACTGAGCCGCGCCCTTGGCGCCGCCGGCATAGCCGGATGTGGCGCTGACCACTCCGTTGACATGCTGGAACACGCCCTGCACGCCCCAGAAGCAACCGCCGGCGAGCACGATCGTCTCGCTACCGGAACTGGCCGCCTCATCGGCTGTGGGCGCCGGGATTTGCCTCGCCTCGCCGGCCACGGACGGGGTGAAATTGAGCGCGAAGCCGCCCACGAGCACGATAGCGGCGGCCGAGGCGAGGAAGCCCGCCCGTCGAGACAAGAACCGCACGATGGTATTTTTTGATGACGTCTTCATGGATGATCTCCTATCAACCGAAGGTGAATGCGTAGGCTTGTACGCCGGGATCGAGGAACTTTATCTCGAACGTGTGGTCGGCAACCGGGCCGCTCGTCCGGACGAGTTGGTAGAGACGCTGCCCGGTGACGGTTCCCTGCCCGGCTTCATCGGTGTCAGTGCCATGGTTTGCTGCCGGCGGCTTGCCGTCGATCGTGACGGCAAAGCGCACGGGCTTGCCGTCAGCTCCAGGTCCCAGCACCAGATGCAGGTCGCGGGCATGGAATTTATAATAGATGCTGCCATCCTTGTCGTTGAGCACGGCCTGTTCGCTGCCGACCGTCCAGTTGCCGGTGAGACCCCACTGGTTGAGCTGCGGCTGCGATGCGGCATAGGTGTGGGCCGCGTCGTTGACGGTGCCTTCTGTCCCGACGAAATTCTCTGAACGCTGCCATCCAACATAGGTTTCCTGGGACTGGACGTCGCTGCCGTCCGAGGCGGCTTCAGTGCCAGTCGCCTTGACGTCGACGACATCGCCGGCAACGCTGGTCTTGCCCGCTTCAGCCAGAAGCTGCTGGATGACGTGTTCAGACTGATCGTACTCGCCCTCGCCGAAGTGGTGGTGGCGGACGCGACCCTGCGCATCGATGAAATAATGGGCCGGCCAGTACTGGTTGTCGAAGGCGCGCCAGATTGCGTAGTTGTTGTCGATTGCAACAGGATAGTCGATCTTCAGGTCGCCGATCGCCTTTTTGACGTTGTCGATATTCTTCTCGAAGGCGAATTCCGGCGCGTGAACGCCAATGACGACAAGACCTTGGTCCTTATATTTGTCGGCCCAGGCCTTCACATAGGGAAGGGCGCGCAGGCAGTTGATGCAGGAATAGGTCCAGAAATCGACGAGTACGACCTTGCCCTTCAGCGATTCTGCGGTGAGCGGCGGCGAATTCAGCCACTGAACGGCGCCGTCGAGCGAAGGCATCGTGTTTTCGACGGGCAATGCAGCAGGTGCCGGGGCCGCCGCCTTCATCATGGCATTCGCGCCACTCATCATTGCGGTATTGGCGCTCATCATCGCCCCGTTGGCATCGCCAGCCTTCATCGCGTTGGTGGCGCTCATCATGGCATTCCCGCCCTTCATGACGACGGAGGGCTGATCTCCGCTCGAGCCTTGCGGATGGAACTTGTCGAGCAGGCTCTGCTCCAGCGAGCCGGTGCTGGCAAGCGAGGCCTGCGTCAGGAAACCGGTATCGGCGCCAAGCGAGATCGCTCCGACGGCCACGAGCACTGCAGCGCCAAGGCCGCGACGGACCCACTGGCCGACGCCGAGAGAATTGCGCATGACTTGATAGACCCGGCCTCCGATCAGCAAGGCCAGAGCCAGCGAGGTGGCAGCACCCAGTGCATAGGCAAGCAGCAGCAAGGTCGTGCCGACGCTTGCGCCTTGAAGGGCGGCGCCCGTCAGGATCAAACCGAGCACCGGCCCGGCGCATGGAGCCCAAAGCAAGCCGGTAGCGACGCCGAGAAGCAGCGAGGCGACGACCGTCGACCCACCCGCGCGACTGCCGCGATCGGCCGATTGCGACAGGCTTGCCCCGAGCGAGACGAGCGGCCGTGTCAGGTAGTCAGACAGCGCCGGAAACAACAAAATGACACCGAAAGCGGCAAGCAGCACCAGGGCCGCGAACCGGCCGTACTGATTGGCTTCCACCGCCCAGCCACCGCCGACGGCGGCAAGTGTGGCGACCGCTGCAAAGGTTGCCGCCATGCCGACGAGCATCGGCAGCGTGCTGCGCATGAAGGGTTGGCCCGCTCTTGCAAAGACAAAGGGCAGGACCGGCAGGATACAAGGGCTGACGATCGTCAGCACGCCGCCCAGATAGGCGAGGAGGAAGAGAAGCATGGGATCAGGACTTCCGTATCAAGCAGAAACAGTGTGGAATTTAAGCGCGACGCCGTTCATGCAGTAGCGAAGCCCCGTCGGCTTCGGCCCGTCATCGAAGACGTGGCCGAGATGGCCGCCGCAGCGCGTGCAATGCACCGCATCGCGCACCATGCCAAAGGACGTGTCCCGCTCTGTCGCAACGGCGTGTTCGATCGGCGCCCAGAAGCTCGGCCAGCCGGTGCCGCTGTCGAATTTGGTGCTGGATAAGAACGCATCCTGATCGCATCCGGCGCAGGCGAAATTGCCCTTGCGCTCCTCATGCAGCAGCTCGCTGGTAAAGGGTCGCTCGGTTCCCTGGTTGCGCAGGATCTCGAATTGATCCGCCGACAGCAACTTGTGCCATTCCGCATCGGTATGGGTCACAGGAAAGGTCTCTGCAGCCCTGGCCGGGCTGGTTCCCCAGCTCAGCCTCGTGGCAACAGCACCAAATACGCCCGCCATAAGCAGATATCGCCTGTTCAACATCTCAGAAGCCTCCAATGTGACTGGATAATCTTGAATTCTACCAGCTGATACGGAAGGACTGGGCATATTGTTACACACGTGCGTGTGAAAACACCAAAACGTGAATGTCTTTTGGAAACAGCCAGGTCAGTGCCTTCTGGCGTGGGGCGGTGCAAAGCTGACACTCAGGACCTGGCCTGAGGGCGAGATCCCGCTTACCCATGGAAGATCGGGCAGCGCCGACGATGTTGCCGAAGCCGTGCTGTTTCTTAGCATCCGTCGTTCCAGGCATATTGGCGGCACGCCGATCTGGATCGACGGCGGGCAAGGTCTTCTGCGGTGACGAACTCAGTAGTGCGGCGGACGGGTGTTCGCCGGCGCTTCCAGGTTTTCGCCTTCCATTGTCAGGAAGCGCTCGGTGAGCCGGTCGAGCTTTGCCCGCGTCTGCTCGACAACGCGCCACTGCTCCGCCAGCTGATCCGAGAGCTCCTCGATCGTCTTTGCCTGGTGGGCGATGATTTCCTCGAGCTTGGTAAGACGGCTCTGTTCGTCGGACATCTCTAGGTATCCTTGTCGATCGTAAGGCCTGCAGCAGACATCAGATTTCGACATCGATGGCAAGCCCGACCCGCCGGGACAAGACTGAGCTCCAGCCCACGGCTCAGCCTGCCGTCGGCATATTGTAAGGGGTGATGATCTCGACGGCGGACGGGGACGACACGAGCGCCCGCCCGCCGATCGCGCCACGGCTCATGATCGCCCGAAATGCGCAGCGGGCGTCGGTCCTCAGATCGTGGTGCAACACGAAGGTAATGCGCCGGTCCCTCAACAGGGCGCGATTGTCGGCATCGAGATCATGGGCGACATAGATGCGAATATCCCGGCCGGCAGCCTCGAATGCCGCAAGGACAGCACGATTTCCGCCGCCGATCGAATAGACGGCATTGATATCGGGATCCTGCACCAGCACCGATGAAACCAGGCTTCCGGTTGCAATGTCCGTTCCGTGCCCCTCGCTGATCTCCCGGATGCCGACATCTGGAAAGCGGTCTCGCATGACGCGTCTAAAACCGATCTCCCTTTCCTCTTCGCCCCGGAAGCGGCTACTCGAAAGGGTCACGAGCACTTTCGCACGCTGGCTTGCGGCACATTCGCCGATCAGATAGGCCGCCGTTTCGCCGGCGGCGCGATTGTCGGCACCGGCATAGGCAATCCGTCCGGTATTCGGCAGATCCGTCACCAATGTCACGACGGGAATGCCGGCCTCGACGGCGCGACGGATCGCCGCGCCCACATCGGCGACGTCGGGCGCCTTTACCACCATACCGTCGGTGCCGCGCAGCCGGATGCGGTCGATGAGCAGCGCCAGCTCAGCCGGCCGCATGACTTCGTGAAAGTGAAAGCGGCAGCGAAAGATCGTCGGCAGGTAGGTGGCGACCTCAGCCTCGAAGGCATCCCGCACCGCAGCGGTAAACCGCTCCGGTGCTTCCATCAGAATGTCGATGGCAAGCTTGCTGCCGGTGGTCTCGGCGCCGGTCTGCTGTTTTTCCAGTTCCGCAATCGCCGCCCTCACCCGCATCTCGGTCTGGCGCCGGACGCCAGGGCGGCCATTCAGCACCCGATCGACGGTGGCAGTGCTGAGGCTTGCCTGGAATGCAATGTCCTTGACGAGAAAGGGATGGGCCAATGGCATGCCGTTCTGATGGATTTTTGATGGATCTCTGATCTATATACCAAGTTTCGCCGCGCGATATAGTACTGCCACCAACATGTGACGGGAGCACATCATGAAAACCAACAACATTTTGAAATTGAGAGCCGATCGGGTCTGGCTAACCGAGGACGCCTGCGATCTCAACGATTTCCGCGCGCTCGCTGAGAAGACCACCGCGCTGTCAGACTATCCCCATGCCAGCGCCGTCGAGAAAAACGTGTTGATCTACGACAGCCGCAAGGTACTGGCCGCTGCCTCGACGACAGAGGGCCGGCGCGCTGTTCTCGCCGAAATCTGCGAGGCTTTCGGCGATGGCCCCGGCGTCGTCGTCTTCAAGCATGCCTACGAGGACACGGGCGTGATCGACCAGGCGAGCGAAATATTCGGCGAGATCATCGAGGCGCAGCACAGGACATCGTCGGGCGGCGGCGACCATTTCGCCAAGCCCGGCGCCAACGACCGCATCTGGAACTCGCTGGAGAAGCACTGCCTTGCCGATGCGAAGAATTTCGCTGCCTATTACGGCAATGCCATCATTGCGCTTGCAAGCCAAGCCTGGCTCGGGCCGAGCTACCAGATGACCGCGCAGGTCAACCGCGTCAATCCGGGCGGGGCGGCGCAATCGGCCCATCGCGACTATCACCTCGGCTTCCAGTCTTCCTCGGTTATCGAGCAATTTCCGGCCCACGTCCACAAGCTCTCGCCGGTTTTGACGTTGCAAGGCGCAATCGCCCATTGCGACATGCCGCTCGAAAGCGGACCGACGCTGTTCCTGCCGCACAGCCAGACCTATGTGCCGGGTTATCTGGCGCTGAAGCGGCCGGAATTCAGGGAATATTTCGATCGCAATCATGTGCAGTTGCCGCTTGAAAAAGGCGATGCCGTCTTCTTCAACCCGGCCCTTTTCCACGCCGCGGGAACCAACCGCTCGGCGGATATCAAGCGCCTTGCAAATCTGTTGCAGGTCTCCTCGGCCTTCGGCCGCGCCATGGAGACGGTCAACCGCCAACGCATGAGCGCTGCCCTTTTCCCGGCGCTGAAGGCGCTCAAGGCTTTGGCGAAATTGACCGACACTGAAATCGCCAACGCCATCGCCTGCTGCGCCGAAGGTTATTCTTTCCCCACGAACCTCGACCGCGACCCACCCGTCGGCGGTCTGGCACCGAAGACGCAGGCGCAGTTGATGCATGAAGCACTGCGCGAAAACTGGAGCGACGAGGCGTTTGCCGAGACCCTGGCGGTCCAGGCGGAGAAGAAGTTGAGCTGAACCTGGAATGCGGGGGATTCATTAAAATATCAAAAGCGGAGGAAATTCATGTCCACTGACCACGGCCGTCTCGACGGCAAGATTGCCATTGTCACCGGCGGCACCCAGGGGCTCGGCGCCACCATCGCCAGGCTCTTTGCCGAACGCGGCGCCAAGGGCGTCGTCATCTGTGGGCGCAACGAAGCCAAGGGCCGCGCCAAGGCGCAGGAAATCGAGACGGCGACCGGCGCCAAGGTGGTTTACGTCAAGGCAGATCTTGGGAATGTCGAGGATGCGCGAAACGTCGTTGCAGCTTGCGACCAGACGTTCGGGCGCGTCGACGCATTGGTGAACGCCGCAGCCATCACCGATCGCGGCACCATCCTCGATACCAGTCCCGAGCTTTTCGACGCCATGTTCGCAGTCAACGTCCGCGCGCCGTTCTTCCTGATGCAGGAGGCTGTGAAGGTGATGCGGCGCGAGAAGATTGAAGGCACGATCGTCAATATCGGCTCGATGTCGGCCAAGGCCGGGCAGCCCTTCATCGCCGCCTATTGTGCCTCCAAGGGGGCACTGGAAACGCTCACCAAGAACACGGCATATGCGCTGTTGCGCAATCGCATCCGCGTCAACGGCCTCAATATCGGCTGGATGGCATCCGAAGGGGAAGACCGTATCCAGCGCGAATATCATGGTGCGCCGGCCGACTGGCTGGAGAAGGCAGCAGCAAGCCAGCCCTTCGGTCGGCTCGTCGATCCTGAGGAGGTGGCGCGTGCCTGCGCCTATCTCTCATCGGCGGAATCCGGACTAATGACCGGGTCGGTGATCTGCTTCGACCAGTCTGTCTGGGGCGCCTATGACGGTTCGCCGCATCCGCTCGCGCCACTTTGACAGAGATGTGACAAAACTGGAAAACGGCTGAAAAAGCTTGTTACCTAACTGACATCGGACGCTTCTATACAGGCCGGCAGAAGCGCCTGACTTGTAGCAAGGCCGTCGTCGTCACGGCGCTTCCATCCCGAATTTCGGAGAGGCGCCGTGAAGATCATCCAGATCACCGATACCCATTTCAGCCCCGGCAAGCCACATTTCAACGGCAATTGGGAGCCGCTCGCCCGCTTTATCGAGGAAAGCGGCGCCGATCTCGTCATTCATACCGGCGACCTGACGGTCGATGGCGCCGACAAGGACGAGGACATCTCCTTCTCGATGGATCTGATGCGCCAGATCTCAGTGCCGATGCTGCTCGTCCCCGGCAACCACGATGTCGGCGACCTGCCGGGAACCAGCCAGCCGGTCAACGCCACTCGCCTTGATCGATGGCGTCGCCTCGTCGGCCCCGATTACTGGGCGGAAGACCTCGACAATTGGCGGCTGATCGGCATTGACGGCCTGCTGCTAGGCACCGAAAGCGTCGAGGAAGAAGACCAATTCGAATGGCTGCAGGGGATGCTTGAAGGGCGCGGCGACCTTCGGGTGGCGATCTTTTCTCACAAACCGCTCTTCGTCGACGATCCGGCCGAAGGCGACACCGGCTATTGGAGCGTTCGCCCCGCCCCCCGCCGCAGGCTCTACGATCTGATCGCCGCCCATGACGTTGCGCTCTTTGCAAGCGGCCACCTGCACTGGGCCTGGAAGGGCCACTTCGACCAGACATCGGTCGTCTGGGGCCCTTCGGCAGCCTTCATTATCGACACGATGGAACGTGAAATGCCCGGCGAGCGCCTGATCGGCGCCGTGGTGCATGAATTCGGCGAGGACGTTACCAGCCAGATCGTCGCAGTGCCCGGCATGACCGCCCATGTGCTCGACGACGTCGTCGCCGAGGTCTACCCGCATGTTGCCCACAAGGTGCAGCGGGAGAGAACCCAATGACCGCGCTCTCGCTACGCGGCATCACCAAATCCTTCGCCGAGCACGCCATCCTTAAGGGCGTCAGCCTCGATGTCGAGCCTGGCGAATTCATCGCGCTGGTCGGCCCGTCGGGTTGCGGCAAGAGCACACTGCTGCGGATACTTGCCGGTCTCGACCATGCCGATAGCGGCGAGATCCTCATCGGTGTCCAGGAAATGTCGAACATTGCGCCGGCCGACCGCAACATCGCCATGGTCTTCCAGTCCTACGCGCTTTATCCGCATCTGACGGCCGGCCAGAACATTGCCGTGCCACTTGCCATGCGGCGCCTGTCGCGCATGCAGCGGCTGCCTTTCGTCGGCACCCTCGCCCCCGGCCAGCGCAACACGCGCAAGGCTATTCTTCGCGACGTCGAGGAGATGGCGAAATCGCTGAAGATCGACCATCTGCTTGACCGCAAGCCCGGCCAGATGTCCGGCGGCCAGCGCCAGCGCGTGGCGCTCGCCCGCGCCATGGTGCGCCAGCCGAGCGTCTTCCTGATGGATGAGCCGCTCTCCAATCTCGATGCCAATCTACGCGTCCACGCCCGTGGCGAAATCGTCGAACTGCACCGGCGCGCCGGCGTGCCGACTATCTATGTGACGCACGATCAGGCCGAGGCGCTATCCATGGCGGACCGCGTCGCGGTGATGATCGGCGGCAATCTGCTGCAGCTGACAACGCCGCAGGCGATCTATGACGATCCGGCACATATCGAGGTCGCCCGCTTCATCGGCCAGCCTCGCATCAATATCGTGCCGGCACGCGCCGAAGGCGGCCTCGTCTCATTCGGAGGCATCCGGCTGGCACTTACGGATACGAGCATAGCCCGCACGTCGGTGACGCTCGGGATCCGCCCGGAATTCGTCTCGCTCACCGACAACAGGCAGGACGCACTTGCAGCCCAAGTGGAGCGCATCGAGTTTCTTGGCTCTGAGGTGATCCTTTATTGCAAGCTCGATGCGATCGGCGAGATCATGATCGCAAAGCTGACACCGACTGAGGCGGCAGGCGTCGGCGCCGGCATGCCGGTGGCGCTCACCTTGTCGCCTGAAAGGGCCATGGTCTTTGCCGAGGACGGCCGTCGCCTGCACGCAACGCCGGTTGCCGTCGATGCCGGAAGGGTCAAGGCGCATGGCTAGCCTTGCCTCCATGTCGATCCCGTTGAAGACGGAAGTTGCCCGCGAGCGAAGCGAAGCCCGCACGGCCTGGCTTCTCGCCTCTCCGGCAATCGTGCTCATCATTTTGTTCGTACTGCTGCCGATGGCTGCCGTCATCTTCCTCGGCTTCACCGATTTCCAGCTTGGCATCGGCAAGTTCCGTTTCGTCGGCTTCGAGAACTACGCGCATCTGTTGGGCGACCGCACGTTTAAGAAATCACTGTGGAATACGGCCGCCTATGCCGCGATCGTCGCACCGCTTTCGATCGTCCTCGGCCTCGCGGTTGCTTTGCTCATCGAAGGCGAAACGATCGGGCGCAGTTTCTTTCGCACGGCTTTCTTCCTGCCGGTCGCCTCGCTGATCGTTGCCATGGCGACCGTCTGGCAATATCTCTTCCATCCGACGATTGGTCCGATCAACGCCCTGCTTGCGCTTGTCGACATCCCCGGGCCGAACTGGCTGGGCGCATCGGGGACGGTGCTTTACAGCCTGTCGATCATCGGCGTCTGGCAGTCCGTCGGCTTCAACATGGTGCTGTTTCTGGCCGGCCTCACCGCAATTCCGCGCGAGCTCTATGCCGCTGCTAAGGTTGACGGCGCTAAATCCTCGTTCGACCGCTTTCTCCTGGTTACCTGGCCGATGCTCGGTCCGACGACCCTTTTCGTTACGACCATCAGCGTCATCAATGCGGTCAAGGTTTTCGACGCGGTCAAGACGCTCACCGAAGGCGGCCCGAACCATGCCTCGGAAGTCCTGCTTTTCACCATCTACCAGGAAGGCTTCGTCTACATGCGCGTCGGCTACGCATCTGCGATGACCGTGGTGTTCCTGGCGATCCTCGTCGTGCTGATGTTCCTGCAGTACCGCCTTCTCGACCGCCAGGTGCACTACACATGACGACCCAAGCTCTCAACTCAGGTCGGATCGTCCGCCTCTCGCTATTGTCGATCACGGCGCTCGTCTTCCTGGCGCCTTATATCTTCATGATCTCGACGGCGGGCAAGGCGCAGGACGAGATCTTCACCTCTGCGCTGTCGCTCATTCCCGTGCACTTCTACTACATCGCCAATTTCACCAAGGCGCTGACCCGCGTGCCTATGGGGACGCTGCTACTCAACGGCGTGCTGGTCTGCGGCTTGATCTTCTTCTTCCAGGTGCTGATCGCCATTCCCTGCGCCTACGCCATGGCCAAGCTCAAGTTCGCCGCCGCGCGGCTGATGATGGTGCTGGTCATGCTCGGCCTTCTGATCCCGATCCACGCAACGGCGCTGCCGCTCTATGTCGGCTTCAACGGATTGTCCCTTTTGAACAGCTACACGGCGCTGGTCGCACCTTTTTCGATCTCGGTCTTTGCGATCTTCATGTTCTTGCAGTTCTTCCGCGCCATGCCTGACGATCTCATTCATGCGGCCCGGCTTGACGGCATGTCTGAGCTCGGCATCGTCGCTCGCGTGATTGTTCCGAATGCATGGCCGGCTGTCACCGCCTTTGCCATTTTCTCGGTCGTGGCGCACTGGAACGATCTCTACTGGCCGCTCATCGTCATCAGCAAACAGGCCTACGCCACGCCGCCGCTCGGCCTGATGTATTTCCGCGCCGCTGAAGCAGGCGACGACTACGGCGCCCTGATGGCCGCCACCCTCACCATTACCCTTCCCCTCGTCGTGGCATTCCTGCTCGCGCAGAAGCGCTTCATCGAAGGCATCACCATGACCGGTCTAAAAGGCTGACCGGTTTCAACCCAGGAGAACGAGCGATGAAGCATATCACCCAGATTCTCACCGCCGCGGTCATTTCCATGGCAGTGTCGGTTCCAGCCTATGCCGAGACAACGCTGACGGTCCACTATCCGATGCCCGGCTTTTTCAAGAACGTCATGGACACGATCTCGAAGAAGTTCATGGAAGAGAACCCGGATATCAAGATCCAGTTCGCCAGCCCTTCGGCAACCTATGAGGAAGGGATCCAGACGATCCTGCGTCAGCTCGGCACCAATGAGATGCCCGACGTCACCTTCATCGGCCTCAATCGCCTTCGGATGATCGACGAGCGCAATGTCGCCATCGACCTCGGGCCGCTTGTCCAGAAGGACGGCCATATGGCGGCAGAGGGCTTCTCCGATACCATCCTGAAGCTTGCCCAGGTCAACGGCAAACAGATCGGCCTCGCATTCGCGACGTCCAATCCGATCATGTACTACAACGCCGACCTGGTGAAGGCTGCCGGCGGCGACCCGGAAAATCCGCCCAAGACCTGGGATGACGTCATCGCGCTCGGCGGCAAGATCAAGGCGCTCGGCAACGGCGTCGACGGCATTGATTTCCGCTGGCAGGGCGACGACTGGATGTTTTCCGCCCTCCTCTTCGGCGCAGGCGGCCACATGCTGAGCGCCGACGAGGGCAAGGTCGCCTTCAATGGCCCTGAAGGTCAAAAGGCCGTCGAACTCATCCAGCGCATGGTCAAGGAAGGCGGAATGCCGGTCTTCACCAAGCCCGCTGGCGAGCAGGCATTCGCGGCCGGCAAGGTCGGCTTCGAATTCCAGACCACCGGCGCGCTGGTCAACACCATCAAGAATGTCGGCACCAAATTCGACCTGCGCACCGCCAAGATCCCGTTGATCGATCCGGTCAACGGCAAGCTGCCGACCGGCGGCAACGCTGCGGTTATTCTGACGCACGACCAGGCCAAGCAGGACGCGGCCTGGAAGTTCGTCAAGTTCGCAGCCGGCCCCTATGGCGCCTCGGTTGTCGTTCCAGGCACAGGCTATGTTCCAAACAACGAACTTGCCGCCGCGTCTCCTGAATATCTCGGCGACTTCTACAAGAAGAACCCGCTGTTTAAGGCAGCCCTTAGCCAGATGCCGGTGATGATCCCGTGGTATGCCTTCCCAGGCGCCAACGGGGTTCGCGTGACGCAGACCATCGTCGACAACCTGTCGCGGATCGTCGACCAGTCGGCACAGCCGAAAGAAGCGCTCGACGACGCCGCATCCGACGTCACGAGCATGCTGCCGCGCAGCTAAGTCTAATCACGGCTTATAGGACGACGCCGCCTTCCCTGATCGGACGGCGGCGTTTTCATAGGCGGCAAATAGGATCACGCCAAAGCAGTGATGTCGCGCACCGTTCCGCCGCATCGTAACCGAAACGCCGTCGTTACATGTCGGGGTGCTGCTGCATTCTCGGCCATGTCGAGCAGCAGTGATGCGGCAACCCCGCCCATCGTCGCATCGGGAATTTCGACAGTTGTCAGCGGCGGGTCCATCATCCGCCCGATGGCAATGCCATCGAAGCCGGCGACGGAGACATCCTTGGGGATCGACAGCCCCATGCGTCGCAACGACCCCATCACCCCGATAGCAAGCAGATCGTTCGATGCGATGATTGCCGTCGGCTGGAAGGTCCACATGGCGTTGAGCTCGAGTTGGTCGTAGCTGTCGATGAAGGGAATCTGCAGCGCATCGAAGGGCTGAAGACCGGCTTCCTCCATTGCCCTAATATATCCATGATACCTGAGCCGTGCTCTGTCCGACGAACCGAAATGCCCTGATATGAATAGGATACGGCGGTGACCGGAAAGCAGCAGATGCTCCGTCAGTTCCTTGCCGGCAAGGAAATTGTTGGTCGCGACAGCGGCTGCAAACCGCACTGTCGGCATGTTGCCCAACAGCACCGTAGGTGGAAGTGCTGCCGAAAGAGCCAGGCTCTTTTCCGGATCGCAGACGGTGAGGATCAACCCCGTCGGCCGCTCCTGGAGAAGCGAGGCCACCGCATCGACCTCCTGCGCCGGATCGTAGTTAGACTGTGCGATCAGCACGCTGTGGCCGGCAAGAAGCATTCGGTTCTGGATGCCGGAGAGAGATGCCGCAAAAACAGGATTGGTGATGCTCGGAATAAGCACGCCGATGACGGGTCGCCGACGCGCCGTTGTCGGCAAACGGCCGCTGACACGGTAGCGCAGCTCGGCTGCCGCGCGCCTGACCCGGCGCACCATCTCGTCGCTGACCGGCCCATTGCTATTGAGCACCCGGCTTGCCGTCGCAATCGAGCAACCGGCGCGGTGGGCGACTTGCTCCAGGGTCGACATCCTAACCGCCGCCTCCGATCTCTGTCTGCTGCAATGCTAACCATGGGTGCAATGTAAGCGGCGTTTAGCGGACACGCATGACAGTCATGTGAACAGGTCGCAAACGGAATGGCGCACCTCAGCCCGGATAATCCCGTTGAGCATTGCGGCGGATCGTCTGCGGCGGCTGTCCGAAGGCCCTGAGAAAGGCGCGGCGCATGCGTTCGCGGTCGGCAAATCCGGTCTCCTCGGCCACCACATCGATCGGATGCCGACCCTGCTCCATCATCAGGCGGGCTGCCTCGACCCTCAGATTTTCCACCGCCTTGGCCGGTGACTGGCCGGTTTCGGCGCGAAAGGCACGGCTGAACTGCCGGGGGCTCAGATGCGCCGCATCGGCCAGCTGCTCGACGGAGAGTGCCGTGCGCAGATTGTTCCTGGCATAGACAAGTGCGCTCTGGATCCGGTCGGTCTTGGCATCCATCTCCAATAGGACGGAAAACTGCGATTGGCCGCCGGCGCGGCGATGATGAACCACAAGCTTTTTCGCAACCGAGCGGGCAAGGTCGGCACCGAGATCCTTTTCGACCATTGCCAGGGCAAGATCGATACCGGCCGTCATGCCCGCCGAGGTCCAGACCGAGCCGTCGATGATGAAGATGCGATCCTCCTCCATCCTGACGGCGGGAAAACGCTCCTGCAAATCGCGGGCATAGGCCCAGTGCGTCGTTGCCCGTCTTCCATCAAGGATACCGGCCTCGGCCAGCACGTAAGCCCCGGTGCAGATCGACGCCACGCGTCTTGATTGCGTAAGCGCAAGTGTTACGAAATCCTTGACCCCGCGGCTCGCCCTGACCATCCCGTTCCCGCCGCCAATGATCAACGTATCGAAGCGGGCATCGCTGAAAGCCTTGGTGTCCACCGCCATGCCAAGCGAAGTCGGGATCGGTCCACCCGTTTCCGAGATGTAGGAGATCTCATAGATCGGCTCCGGCAATTCAAGATTGGCGAACTCGAATACTGTCGCAGCGGCAAGCCCCATGAATTGAAAGTCGGGATAAATCAGGAAGGCAATCTGTTGCATCACTCGATCTCATGCTTGTCCTAAAAGGTGGTATATATGACATTTGAGACATTCGCAAGATAGCCTACAACTCCTCTCAAGCAAGCGGCATCGGCCGCCGCTCTGAGCAAAGGAGAAAAACAATGACCACTGAACACAAGGGCACGGCACTCGTCACCGGAGCATCCTCCGGCATCGGCGCCATCTATGCGCAGCGCCTGGCCAAGCGCGGATACGACTTGATCCTCGTTGCGCGCAACGCCGAGCGATTGGGTGCACTTGCAACCCGCCTCACCCAGGAAACGGGGCGCACCATCGAAAGTATTGCCGCCGACCTCAACGACAAATCCGATCTTCACCGCATCGAATCCGTGTTGAAGACCGACGCCAGCATCACGTTGCTGGTCAACAACGCCGGCGTCGGCGGCACGGCGCCACTGCTTCAGGCAGATGTCGACAAGATGGAGGCGATGATCGACCTTAATATCACGGCGCTTACGCGCCTGACCTACGCCGTCGTGCCCGGTTTTGTTGCCCGCGGCGGCGGCTCGATCATCAATATCGCCTCGATTGTCGCGATTGCCCCTGAAGTCTTGAATGGTGTCTATGGTGGCAGCAAGGCCTTCGTTCTAGCCTTTAGCCAGTCGCTAAAGCATGAGCTTGCCGACAAGAACATCACCGTCCAGGCTGTCCTTCCAGGCGCCATCGCCACCGAGTTCTGGGAAATTGCTGGGATGCCGGTCGAGCACTTGCCGACAGAGATTGTCATGTCGACGGAGGACCTCGTCGATGCCGCACTCGCGGGTCTCGATCAGCGCGAACTGGTCACACTCCCCTCTCTTCAAGACATCTCGCAATGGTACGCCTATGAGGCAGCCCGCCAGGCGCTGATGCCCAATCTTTCGCGATCAAAACCAGCGCCCCGCTACAACATCGCCTGAGGCGCCACACCACCTGCGGGAAATTTGGTTGAATCTGCATAACAAATAGCTGGTCATTGTAGCATTCTCGCATAAACTGACAGCCATATGCAGGGGCATCAAGACCGGTGCGGGAAAGCGTTCGTCGTCGCAAAGGCTGTTTCGTGGCCCTGCGGCGACATTATTCTGGCTGTTGGACATTCAGCGAGGCAGGGGATGCATGGTGCGTGTTTTGAAGGCGGCACGGGGATGCGGCCGCCGGTTGTTGTCGGCGGCCTGACGCCGCTGCAATTGCGGCGCGTGCGCGACAGCATCGATGCCCGGCTCGACCAAGACATTACGCTTGCTCAACTCGCAGAAGATTGCGGTCTTTCTACCAGCCATTTTGCCCGCGCCTTTTCCCGCAGCACAGGCACGCCACCGCACCGCTGGCTGACGCAACGACGCATAGAACGGGCCAAGGCGCTGATGCATACGGAAGCTTCGCTTGCCGAGATCGCGCTCATGTGCGGCTTTTCCGACCAGAGCCATCTGACCCGTGTCTTTGCCCAGACCGTCGGCGTCACACCCGGTCGCTGGCGCGGAACACAACACGGGCCGGGCATGAACATGCGACAGCCGCCGCAGCGTGACGGCGATGCGCTCTGATATCAGGCAAATGTCTAAATATTGAAAAGCCGCCTTCTCGCGCAGAGAAGACGGCCGAATTTGACGACGGGCAACAGCCTATTTGCGCACACCGTCCAGAAGGTGCGGCAGGCCCTTGATGCCGTCATCGCTCAGTTCAGGCGGCAGAAGCGCATCGGGCAGATCCTGATAGGATACCGGCCTTAGGAAGCGTCGGATTGCCAGTGTTCCAACCGAGGTCGAGCGGCTGTCGGATGTTGCCGGGAACGGCCCGCCATGCACCATGGCATGGCTGACCTCGACGCCGGTTGGCCAGCCATTGGCAAGGATGCGGCCAACCTTGCGCTCGAGCACCGGCAGCAGCTTGCGAGCATCGGCATGGTCGCCGGGGTCGAGATGTAGCGTTGCCGTCAATTGCCCTTCGAGCTTCTCGGCGACCGTGACCATCTCGGCGACATCGCGGCAGCGCACCAGCAAGCTGCTCGCGCCGAAGACCTCGTTGGCAAGCCTCTCGTCGGCCAGAAAATGCACCGCGTCGGTCTCAAAGAAGATCGCCGGGCTGCGGTTGACGCCATCGGCGGCCTGCCCCTGCGCCACCGTCTTCACAGCCTCATTGCCGGCAAGGGCCGCAACGCCCTTGTCATAGGCCGTGTGAATGCCAGGGGTGAGCATCGGGGCGGGAGCACGTTCGGTAAGCGTGCCGCTGGCGCTTGCAACGAAGCGATCGAGATCCGCGCCATCGACGGCAAACATCAGGCCGGGATTGGTGCAGAACTGGCCAGCACCGAGCGTCAGCGAATCGACGAAGCTCTTGCCCAATGGTTCCGCCCGTGCCGCGAGCGCTGCCGGGAAGAGATAGACGGGATTGATGCTGCTCATCTCGGCATAAACCGGGATCGGCTCCGGCCTTGCCGCGGCAATCGCTGCAAGCGCCATGCCGCCGCCCCGCGACCCGGTAAAACCGACCGCCTTGATGGCCGGATTGCGCACCAGTGCCGCCCCGGTCTCGTTGGCGCCGGTGACGAGTGAGAAGACGCCTTCCGGCAGATTGCATGCGGCAACGGCAGCACGGATCGCCCGGCCGACAAGCTCGCCGGTTCCGGGATGAGCGAGATGCCCCTTGACGACGACAGGGCAGCCGGCGGCAAGTGCTGAGGCCGTATCACCGCCGGCAACCGAGAAGGCGAGCGGAAAATTGCTGGCGCCGAAGACGGCAACTGGCCCAAGCGGGATCTGGCGAAGACGAAGATCGGGCCGCGGCATCGGCTTGCGTTCCGGCAGCGCCGGATCGACGCGCAGGTCGAGCCATTCGCCGGAGCGAACCACCTGGGCAAACAAACGCAGCTGGCCGACGGTGCGGGCGCGCTCGCCTTCAAGGCGTGCGGCAGGCAATCCGGTCTCCTCGTTGCCGCGCGTAATCAGGACATCGCCGATATCCATGATGTTGGCAGCAATCGTCTCGAGAAACGCGGCGCGGACCTCAGGGCTCGTGGCCCGATAGGCATCGAAGGCTTGCGCTGCAAGCGCGCAGGCCCGGTCGACATCGGCCACGCTTGCAACCGCGAAGGCAGGCTCCAGATTGGCGCCGGTCGCCGGATTGATCGCATAAGCGGACCGATCGTCGCCGGCAGTGCCCGCGCCGATCAAGAGATCGCCACTAATCACAAAACTGTCTGTCATGGATATTCCTTGGATTTCGCTGTCGCGCGACGGCGCGCAGACGGCCGTCGCATAGCAAGTTCGGATGACAATTGTAAGATGATACTCATCATCTAAAATTCAAGCCGACGAAACGTCGCGGCTTTGCGCCGACTTGGGCGCTACCGGACTGACGTCACTGATGCTGGAGGACGCTCAAGCCGCCGTCGATGGTCAGGCTGGTTGCGTTCATGAACGGGCATTCGTCGGAAATCATGAATACGGCCGCAAGCGCGATCTCCTGCGCCGTGGCGATACGCCCACCCGGGTGGAGCTTCATCGTTGCCGCTTTCGCAGCTTCATGATCGGGGAAACTGTTCCAGTACTCGATAGACTTTTGCGTCGCGACATAGCCCGGCGCCAATGCGTTGACGCGAACCCCCCTGCCCGCATATTCGATACCAAGCGACTTGGTCATGCCGAGCAGCGCATGCTTTGCAAGCGGATAGGGGAAGGTGTGTGGGATGATCGTGAAAGCGTGTGTCGAGGCGATATTGAGGATTGCCCCGCCGCCCTGCTCGATGATGCCGGGCAGCACCGCCCTGCAGCAATTCCATGCGCCCTTGAGATTGACGTCGAAGCAGCGCTGCCATTCGGCGTCGGTCATCGCCAGCGGTTCGGAAAAGACGTTGATGCCGGCATTGTTGATGAGTGCGTTGAGCGCGCCGATATCGGCTGCAGCCTGCGAAACGACAGCCTCGATTGCCGCTGCATCGGTGATATCGGCCCTGGCGAAGCCGAGCGAAACACCTTGCGCCCTCAGCATCTCCGCTTCGGCTGCCAGACGTGCTCCATCCATGTCGATGAGGAAAAGGCTAGCGCCCTCGCCAGCGCAGGCCTTTGCGATGGCAAGGCCGATGCCTTGCGCTGCGCCAGTGATGAGGATGCGTTTGCCTGCAAGTCTGTTTGTCACGATGGGATTCTTTCATGAAAACGATAGTTCAAATAGTCAGTCCCGCGCGATCGTCTCCGGCCTGAGCCTAATGCTGCCGGCAAGCCCCTCGCCGGGGGCAAGCACGACGAGATCGCCAAGTCCCTGCAGGTTGTGTCCGTTTGCCAGATGCGACATGGGTTCGAAACAAAAGTAATCGCGCTGAAACGCCGGGTCAAAGCGGATATCGGAGACGAAGACGAACGCATGCTGGAACAGCGGATCGGCGGTCAGCCGCAGGCGCGTGCCGCGTTCCGGCCAGCTGATCTCGGCCTGGCCTGTCCAGCCTTCGAAGCCGTTGTTGGCCCAGCGATGCGGCAGCGGCCGGGCGTTCGAAAAATTAAGATCATCGGGGATTTCTGTCGCTTCCCCGGGCAGCCAGCCCGCCGTCTCCGTCCACATCCGGGCAGCGGGCGCCTTGAGCACGGTCTGCGGGGTTATGGGGAAATAGGGATGCCAACCGAGACCGAACGGAAGCGCTTCCGCCCCGCTGTTCGTCACCGACATCCACAGTTCCAACGCGCCATCGGCAATCGTGAAACGCTGCAGCACCTCGTAGTGATAGGGAGTACCTTTTCCCATATGCGAAAAGGCCAGTTCGACCTCGCTATCGCCTTGCTCGACGACTGTCCACTCTGCCTGCCAGCCGTCGCCATGCAGATAGTGCGGGTCCCAGGCCGTGTTGGGCTCAAGCGTATAGTTGCGGCCACCGAAGGAGAAGCTATTGTCCCGCACCCGGTTGCCAAACGGCACCATGGGGTAGCATCCAGCCGAAAGCGCGTCGGCATCATCGCAAAGAGCGCCGCGCAGAAGCGGCACGCGGCCGCCGTCCCTCTCCCAGGAGAGGCTGAGAATAGTTCCTCCTCGCGTGGAAATGCGCGCCTCAACTGGACCGTTTCTCAGTTCGACAATCGTCATCAATAGGCCTTCCCAGCCTCTACCTCGAACAGCAACCGCTCCTCTGTAATGTATTTCATCGTATTTATAAATTGAAAGATATTATTTATCGGTCAATATGACAAAGAAGGTTGAGCAGGCAAGCCTGCAAGGACCACAAGGGGAAGCAAAATGAGCAACGGTGAAATGGGCGGTAGGATCGGAGCCGGTACGCCGGGCTTGCTGGCCGGCGGAAAGCGCGGTGTTCGCGAAGTCCTGTTGGTGCAATTCATCGACAAGATCGTCTCGGGCGCGATGGCGGAGGGGGCGACGCTGCCGAATGAGGGAGAACTGACCGAACAGTTCGGCGTCAGCCGCACCAGCCTTCGCGAAGCCATGCAATATATGTCCGCCCTAGGTTTGATCCGCTCCCGGACGCGCGCCGGCACGACCGTCCTGCCGAGGGAGAACTGGAACTATCTCGACCCACTGGTTCTCGACGCCACACTGCGGCTCAGCAACGACGACCGCTTCTACACCTCGCTTGTCGATGCGCGCCAGCTTTTGGAGCCTGCGGCCGCCTGCGAAGCAGCCGCCCAGGCAACGGCCCACCAGCTCTTCCGTATCTCCAAGGCGTTTGAGGACATGGTCGATGCCAATTCGCGCGACACCGAAGCCTGGAGCGTCGCCGACCTCGAGTTTCACACCGCGATCATCAATGCCAGCGGCAACTGGGTCTATCGCCAGTTTGCAACCGCGATCCGGGCAGCGCTGCTGGCAAGCTTCCGGCTGACCAACCGGGCGAGCCAGTCGCACGAGCATGCAATCGCCATGCACCAAGCGGTGCTGGAAGCAATCCGCATGCGCCAACCGGATGCTGCACGGCAAGCGATGGAACGGCTGATCGGCGTCGCACGCAGCGAGATCACCGATGCTCTGAAGAAGGCGAGAGCCTGAGGCGCAACGGGACGCGCCCAGGTATGGAACTGCGCCGCCGTTCATGCCACTGTGCTGGCGCAGCACAATCTAATAGAACAAGTGCCGCATCCCAGATCGCATCAATACGGCCGCCCTATGTCATTTGAAATCATCAGCAATCCGATCGTCCAATTCTGCATGGTGATCCTGGTCGGTATGGTGGTTACCCGCGTCGTGCTTCGCCGCCACCGCACCTGGCGGCTGGTGGCGCATATCGCCTTCTTCATGCTGATGACCGCGGTATTGCTCTATCACGACATCGTCCCCTATGCGCCGGCGGCGGCGGAAAGTTCGGTCGCGCTGCGCATCTTCATCGCCGTTGCCAAGGTGGTCTGGTGGGTCAACGGCGCCTGGATACTGGTCGGCTTCGTCCGTATCTTCCTGATCTTCGAGCGCAAGCCGCGTGAAGGCCGGCTGCTGCAGGATCTGGTCGTCGGCGTCATCTACCTCGGTGCGGCATTGTCGGTCGTCTCCTACGTCTTCGGCGTCCCGATCGGGACGCTGATTGCAACCTCTGGGGTCTTTGCCATCATCCTCGGCCTGGCGCTGCAGAGCACGCTCAACGACGTCTTTTCCGGTATCGCCCTCAATCTTGGTAGACCTTATTCGGTCGGGGACTGGGTTGTTCTGGACGACGATTTGCAGGGCCGCGTCGTCGAGACCAACTGGAGGGCGACGCATCTTCTCAACGGCACCAACGACCTGGTGATCATTCCAAACAGCGCGCTTGCCAAGGCTAAGCTGACCAATCTCAGCAGTCCCGACGAGACCCACGGCGTCTCGATAACGATCCGCCTCGAACCGACGGCAGTGCCGCGGGTGATTGCCGACGTCATGCATAATGTGCTGCTCAGCGCCAATTCGATCCTCAAGGTTCCCGAACCCTCGGTGACGATCGACAGCCTCGACGGGCAGGCTTTACAGATCGGGCTATGGTGCCGGGTCAAGGACATCTCGATGATCACCCCGGCAAAGAACGAGATCTTCGATCTCATCTATCGCCATGCAAAATCGTCGGGCCTCAAGCTAGCCACTCCGGTGGGCTCGATGATGCCCATCCCCTTCGTCGAACCGGACGGCGAAAGTGCGGCGCGCCACAACGGCACGCCGTGGCGCCTGTTGAACAACATTCCGCTTTTCGCACCCTTGACCGAAGACGAGAAGGAAGTGCTGGCAAGCCACATGTCGCGGCGCACTTATCACAAGGACGCGATCATCGCCGAGCAGGATTCGATGCTGAAGTCGTTGATGATCATGCGAACGGGCGTCGTCAGCATCAGCCGCAGGGAAGGCGCGCGCACCATCGAGCTGACCCGCCTTGCGCCTGGGGACTATTTCGGCGAGGGCGGTGTCCTGATGGGTGCCGGCGAGGTCGGCACCATCCGCGCCCTGACCTATGTCGTGATCTACGAGATCGGACATGACTGCCTTGCGCCGCTCTTGCGCGACCGGCCGTCGATTGCCGAGGAGCTAGGCGAGATCATGTCCAAGCGGATGGAAGCCGAGCGGCATCTGTTCGGCGCCGCCGACCTCATGGCAGGCGCAGACCGCGCCGGCTCTTTGACATCGCGAATCCGCCATCTGTTCCAGCTGCAACACGGCTGAGCTTTCGCGCCATTCACTCCGACCGCAAGGGTGCTGCGAAAAACGCCTTCGCATCGGCTGTAAACTGGGCCCGCGAAGGCGGCCTTGTGTAGAACATATGTCCGCCGTGATAGAGTTTGAGGCCGACGCGGCCGGATGCCTCGGGCGGCAGGTGCTCGATGAGGTATTTGTTGATGCCGTAGGGAATGACGAGATCGCTGTAGCCCTGCGCGATCAGCAGGTGGAACGACGGAACCAGCGACAGCATCTGCCTGATGTCATCGGTGCCGCTCGCCTCATAGCGCGAGCCGCCACCACCGCGCCCACCACTCCAGTCCCAATGCCCGTTCACCGTTTCGGACAGGAGCGTATAGGTCATGTCGGTATGAAACCCGAGCTCATCGCGGGCGTAGCTTGAAAAGGCACCGCCATAGGCGCGCGTAAAGCCATCGAGGATCGGATCGTCGCCCCTGTCAGCGTGGGATTCCGGGTAGGGATCAGGTACGACGAGGGATGCGTCGTAGGAACTGACGACCTTAGAACCGTCATCAACGGAATGCTTGACGTAGACGTCCTGCAGGAAGCCGTTGCTGCGGGCAACGACATCGATAGGCACTCCGGTTAACGCTGCCACACGCGCATAAAATGCCCGTCCCGCCTCGCCCGACGGCGGTCGGCCGGCAAGCGTCGTCAGATAGTCGCCGGTTGCGAACTTCTCAGCGTCGCCCAAGGCAGCCTCGCTAAAGGCATTGCGGCGCTCGAGTGCGGCTGCGGCAAGCGAAGGCAATTGTAGTGCAGCACTCAATGCAGAACCGTCGCCCCCATAGACAAGCCGGCCCTCGATCAGCGGCGACACCATAACGATGCCGGAAACGAGAATGCCCTGCTGCTGGCGCAGTGCCGATGCGACCTTGGCCGACCTCAGGCCGCCATAGCTTTCGCCAAGCAGATATTTCGGTGACGAGTCTCGGCCGTTATGAGTGACATAGAGCGCGATAACCTTGGCAAGGCTTTCGGCATCGGCACGCACGCCATAGAAATCGGAAGCATCGTCGGGCTTGACCGTCCGGCTCCATCCCGTGCCGATCGGATCGATCAGCACGAGATCGGTGAACTGCAGCCAGCTGTCCGGATTGTCGATCAGCTTCGCCTTTGCGCCGTCGCGGCCGGTTGGCCCGAAGTCGAGCACCCGAGGGCCGACAAGGCCGAGGTTTAGATAGGCGGACGACGCGCCCGGACCGCCATTGAAGACGAAAGTGACCGGCCGGTCGCCAGCACCGTTCTTTGCAACATAGGCCGTATAGAACACCTCACCGGTGCGGTTGCCGTCCTGTCCGAAGAGATTGAGCGTGCCTGCGGTCGCCTTGTAGGCGATGGCCTCGCCACCGGCATCGAGCACGTGGTCGGTCACGGCATCCGCGGGCAAAAGCCCAAGGACGCTGCCCCCGCCCGATCCGCCGGAGGGCTGCTGCTGGGCAAGCGCCTGCGTTGAAAAGAGCGAAAGGCTGATTAGCAAGGCAACAGTCAGATTACGGACAGACAAAAGCTCATCCTCTTTGCGCCCACGCAGCAGGCATTTGCCGATACTACCTGATCGCGCCACCGAAAAAATTCAACAGATCTTGATCTGTTGGACTGCCGACCTTAGGAGCGTCAGGGCCGCCTGTTCCTCGTCTGGCACACCACCCCTTTAGCTCTTGCGCGTGGCCTCGAACAGGAACCAGGCACGCCGTTCGGCCATGTCGGTCCATTGGTCGACGATGCCACTGGTCGCATTGTCCTTGGCATCGTCCGCCAGCGCCTTCACATTACGAAAGGCCTCGACGAGATGCAGGTTGTCCTCGCGCAGTTCCTTCAACATTTTTTCCGGCGGCACGAATTCCGCGTCATTGTCACGAATGGACTGGCGGCGAGTGATGTCGCCGACGGACCGCAACGTCGTGCTTCCAATCTTGCGCACGCGCTCGGCGATATCGTCGGTCGTTCCCAGAATCTGCGCCGCCTGATCATCGAGCATCAAGTGGTAGTCGCGAAAATGCGGGCCGGAGACGTGCCAGTGAAAGTTCTTCGTCTTCAAGAACAGCGCAAAGCTGTCGGCGAGCACGCCGTTCAGCGCATCGACCACCTTCGAGCGATCGTTGCGGCGCAAGTCGGTTGGCGTCGCGAGTTCAGGGGCTGGCGAATTATCCTTGGGCATAATCTTTCCTTCTTCATCTTTTGGTTCTTGCGATTGCGCGAACGCATCCCACGTTTTCGATCGCTCGACCTATGATCTTGGGCGCGCCGTCAATAAGTCCAGCCTTTATTGAGATATGGAAGCGCAGTGACTATGCGGGCCAGGCGCGCTCGTCGCTTGCCGCTTTAAGACTGCCTCATCGCCATCACCCAATGTCGGCTACGAAACGCTGCTCTACGACGTCATGACCAACGACGCGACGCTCTTCATGCGTGCCGACATGGTCGAGCAGGCCTGGCGCGTGGTGCAGCCGGTGCTTGATGCCTGGGCGGCTGAAAAGCCGGACTTTCCAAACTATGCCTCCGGCGCCGTCGGCCCAAAGCACCGGACGACCTTCTGGCGCGAGGCGGCCAAACCTGGCGACCATTGACGCCTTACGTCTCCAAAGCCTGAGACGGCCGGCACCGCGGATGGGCCTCGCCGGCCTCCCTTGGCCCGGTGGAAAGCGCGCTTATGCCTCGACTGTCATATCTCTGTAGCCAAGACCTGCTCCTGTCGGTTGAAACAACAGGGATGACGTCGATGACCGAACACAGCCAGGATCAACTAACCCGCATCAAGGAAGAAATTGCCGACAGCTTCGACGAAGAGCTGGAGATGCAGATGGAAGAAGATCGGCTTGACGAGCTGGTCGCCGAAGGCATGTCCGAACCCGCCAGTGAGACGCTCGATCGCAAGATCTATTTCCGCGAGCTATTCCGTCTCCAGCACGAGCTTGTTCGCTTGCAGGACTGGGTTCAGCACCAGAGGCTCAAGGTCGTGGTCATCTTCGAAGGCCGCGATAGCGCCGGCTAGGGCGGCGCTATCAAGCGCGTCACCCAGAGGCTAAACCCGCGCGTCGCCCGCGTCGTGGCGCTGCCGGCGCCGACCGAGCGGGAACGCCACCAATGGTATTTCCAGCGCTACATCCCGCATTTGCCGACGGCTGGCGAAATGGTCCTGTTCGACCGAAGCTGGTACAACCGCGCCGGCGTCGAGCGCGTCATGGGGTTCTGCACGCAGGACGAACTCGACGAGTTCTTCCGTTCCGTACCCGAGTTCGAGCGGATGCTCGTGCGCTCCGGCATCATCTTGATCAAATACTGGTTCTCGATCACCGACGAAGAACAGGAATTCCGCTTCAAGATGCGCATCCACGATCCGCTGAAGCAATGGAAGCTGTCGCCGATGGACATGGAAAGCCGCGTTCATTGGGAGGAATATACCAAGGCCAAGGAAGAAATGCTGGCCAAGACCCACACCGAGGAAGCCCCGTGGTGGGTGGTCCAGGCCGTCGACAAGAAGCGCGCCCGCCTCAACTGCATCGCCCATCTCTTGAAGCAGATCCCCTATGGCGACGTGCCCAAGCCAGAGGTCGAACTCCCCGGCCGCATCCGCCACGCCGACTACAACAGGATACCGGTGCCGGAAGAGATGTACGTCCCCGAGGTCTACTGATAGTGGTTGTTTAAGCGCCGGGCTGGAGGAACTCCGGCCCCAGGCATTGCCTTTGGGCGCACTCCTGAGGTGGATAAAAGTTAAAATCGTTCGTATCGACCAGTCGTTCGTTTCATGCGCTCCATTCCGCCGAGAAAAGCACAGCCATTTGCCGACACGGTGGAAGAGGTACGATCTCGTTCCCAAGCGGCACTCCAAGAAACGAGCTCGTTACCAGCTGTGAAAGAAAGTCAATCGATCGCTATTAATTGTCAAAAATTGCGTTCCGGGATGCCGGCTGCCAGCTTTGCTGTCCGCTCAGACTGTGGAAACCGCCCAATCGCATTTTAGAGCGCAATAGCGTAGGTGTAGTGCTCATCATCGCCGGGCGCGGCCGTCTGCGTCAATCGTCGGCTGGCGTAGAGCGGCGCGCTGCAGAGTGGTTGCGGCGGCTCGCAACACCCGATTCTTGCGATTGATCGAAGGCGCTATTCCAAGGTTAGCGGCGTAGTCCCTTGGAGGTGGTCGTCAGTTCGAATTTCTCTTTGCACCATTTACCGCCGCTTTTTGCTCCGCGACGCAATACACCAACCGATGTCGATCAGTACTATCATCACGGTTTGTCCTCAGACATCGAAGCTGCGCTCGCCTTAAGCAGACGCCAGAGTGCCGACGCTGCTGGCCCATGAACGCGTCCAGCCTGACGCGCAGCGACAAGCTCAATCACGCCGCCGCGGAAATAGCCGTTGACCAGAGAGAGCAAACGGCCGTCCCGCAATTCGGTGTCGACAAGAAAATCCGGCATGTGGCCCCAGCCAAGTCCCTGCAAGATAACTTCTTTCTTCATGAGCTGATCACTGACCGTGCAGGTCCGCGCACCTTCGATGACGTAGTAGTTTCTGGCGGGCAAATTCTGCGCGCTGTCTCGAATGACGCATTGAACCAGGTCCCGCATTCGTTCGGGCGAGACCTCCCCCACCGGAAAAGGCAGAAAACTCGGGGCAGAGACGGGAATCAGCCGAACAGGACGAAGATCGATCGTCTCGAAACGTGGGTCACTCTGATCGACGTGATGAAGGATGAGGTCTGCATGACCCTCCAACAGCAATTCCCAGGGGCCTGAAATTGCCGCGAACTGAAGGTGCAATCGAGTGGCCGGCCGTCCCTCGAAGAAGTCGCGCAGGAGTCGAAGCATTTCGGGAAGCGGCGACAGATCACCGATCACGACCCGTAACTCGCTCTCCTCGCCCGCCGCGAGTTGGGCCGCGTAGACCTGAAGGTCCGCCATTTCCGTGAGCACGCGTCTGGCGCGCGCCAGGAATGCCTCTCCAGCGGGCGTAAGGACCATGCGGTACCCGGCTCGATCAAACAGCGGAAAACCAATCTGACGCTCAACGTTGGTGATGGCCGTATGCAGGGTTGGGTGGGTGCGGCCGAGCCGCAGCGCGGCGGCTTGCAGCGATCCTTCCGAGACAACGGCATCGATCGAGCGGAGTTGGGCGAGTGTGAAACCATACATGGGAGTGAAATCTACAATGTTGGAAGAAACTTTGTAAAATAATTTGCTGAGCGATGCATGTAAATCTCCTAAGAAGAAAGAAGGAGCACCCACATGCGCGCTATTGTCATAACCCGACCCGGCGGTCCCGAAGTACTGGGTCTTGCCGAACGCCCCAAACCGGAGCCAAACTTGGGCGAGGTTCTGGTCGCCGTCAAAGCCTTCGGCTTGAACCGGGCGGAGCTCTATTTTCGGAGCGGCGCCTGGGGCGAAGTGGCGGAGATCAGCGGCATCGAGTGCGCCGGCGTCATAGAGACTGATCCCGAGGGTGGCTTTGCGCCCGGCCAAAAGGTCGTCGCTCTCATGGGCGGGATGGGACGTACACGTAATGGCTCCTACGCCGAGTTTGTGAGCGTGCCGCGCGAAAACGTTGTCGCCATCGACACTGATCTGCCTTGGGAAGAACTCGCGGCGCTTCCTGAATCCTACGCCACTGCTTGGACCTGCCTGGTTGGGAATCTCCAACTGGCCCCCGCCCAGACGCTGGTGATCCGAGGGGCGACTTCCGCGCTGGGTCAAGCGGCCCTGAACATCGCGGCTGGTCTGGGGGTCAGAACGGTCGCCACCACTCGCCGGGCGGAGCGGGCCGAAATGCTGTACCGGCTTGGTGCGGCGCATGTCCTGATTGGCGCCAGCAAGTTGGCTGCCGAGGTGCGAGACATCGCGCCTGCCGGCGTGGATGCGGTGCTGGACCTGATCGGCACCACGAGCGTGCTCGACTCTCTGGCGGCACTTCGGCGGGGCGGTCGTGTTTGCCTGGCCGGGTTTCTTGGCGGTGGCACGCCGTTGGACAAGTTTGATCCCGTCTTCCAAATGCCGAGCGGCGTTCATCTCAGCACATTCGCCAGCGCGTTCGCCTTCGGCACCCTGGATTATCCGCTCGGAGTGATTCCGTTCCAGAACTTCGCCGACAATGTCGCCCGAGGAGCCTACCAGGCCAGGCCTGCCCGTGTATTTGGTTTTGCCGACATCCAGGCGGCGCACCGGCTGATGGAGACGGACGCGGCTGGCGGGAAGGTGGTCTTGCTCGTTTGAAGATGGAGGACGGCTCCCACGAGTTCTGTCGCGAGTGCGTGTTCCATTCGGCGCCCGGGTGCACCCATCGGGGAGGTCGACATGAAGTCGGCGCCGGGACCTGTCAGGGCTTCACAAACCGATAGGCGAAGCGATCGGTCTCGCCCTTGATCGAGGGGTCAAACACCTTGACCGAGTGCGGATCGTCCTTGTTCGCGAGCATTTTGCTCTCCTCGTCCAGTACGAAGCCGGCCGCCTCCACCTCCTCGCGAACGGAGGCTGGCTCAATCCGGTGCAGCGACTGGGCGTCGCTCGTGCCCGCTCCTGCGGCGGCGGCGTGGTCTACGATGACGTAGGACCCACCGGGCTTCAGCCGCTCGTAGACGGCTCGATTGAAGTCGGCCGCCGTCGCGCCCCTGGCCTGGATCAGCGCGGTGTGTAGATCGTGGTAGAACAGGTGCAGCCATAGGACATCCGCTGGCTGCGTGATCTCCGGCATCGAGACGAGGTCCGCTGAGACGGCTTCGACGTTCTCTCGGCCCGGCTCCTTCGCCAGCGTCCGCATGCGGCCGACCGGATCGTTCTTGAAGTCGGCGACTTCGGCCGGCACGAAACTGTAAATCCGTCCTTCCGGTCCCACGACGTCGGAGAAGAGGCGCGTCCAGTCGCCGTCTCCTGGATAGACGTCGATGACGGTGGAGCCCGCATCTATACGTGCGAACCGGATCAACTCTGATAGTTTGGATTGGTCGTACATCGGGATTTCCTTTATGGTTGGGCATTCGATGAGCGCGGCGTGCGAGGGGACGATCACGGCTGATCCACCATCTACCCCAAGCCGACGGCTGCAAAGGGCCAGCGCTACGCAGGTCCGGATGCGTCCATCTGCGCGGCCCGGGCCAGTGCTTGCGTGTCGACGTATTCCCGGATGTTGGTCAGTCTGCCATCCCGGACCGTGATGGCGAAGATCCAGTCGTCCACAAACGTCTTGTTCGTAGCTTTGATCTTTCCCTTCGCGAAGCCGACGACGAGGACCCGGTCTCCTTGCGCCACGAATTCACGGGGTTCCGTGGACGTTTCCATCGACTTGGATGCAGTCTCAAGCAAATCCGCCAGCCCGGCGTGACCGTGGCGCGTGCCGGCCAGCGGCCAGTCCTTGCCCGGAATCATCCACTCGATGTCTTCGGCGACCAGTGCCAACAGAGCCTCCCTGTCGCCGCGGCCGATCGCGGCGAAGAAGTCCTTCACGGTCTGGATGTTCTTCTCAATGCTCATGGGAATTTCTCCATTTCGCGCGGATCGGTTCGCGCTCGATCCGATCCGTGCATCGTAGCCCGCCGGTTGGCACGTTGTGTTCATCAGTCGAACTTGGCCAGATCCTTAAAGATCAGATGACCCCAGCTATTTCCACGCGCCTGGACGAGCAGCCCACCTTCCGACAGCCCGCCAAGTTTGATCGGCGAGAAACCGAGATTTTCCGCGAGCGTACCAATTTCCGCTGCGGCAGCGTCATCGTCGCTCGCCAGGAACACGACCCTCCTGCCGCCATGCACGGCCGGATCCTGATCAAGGACGGCAGCGACCAGATGGTTGAAGCCCTTGACTAGTTTTGCGCCAGAGAATGCCTGCGCAACGAACTTGGAAGAAGGCTGTCCCTCCAGTTTTTCAGGAGGCACGCCGTAGGCATTGGTCACATCGACGATGGTCTTCCCCTGCCAGGTGGGCAAAGCCTTTGCGACATCCGGGTGCTGCTCGAAACGGACAGCCAAAAAGATGATGTCCGCCTTGACCGCATCCACCAGCTTTTTGGGAATGATCGTAGCCCCGATCGCGGCCGCATCGGATGCAAAGCTTTCCGGGTCGCGCGTGGTTGCGACGGATACTTCGATGCCCTTGCGGGCAAACGCCTTGGCCAGGGCCTTGCCGATATTGCCGAAGCCGATAATTGCGTAGCTCATATTTATTCTCCTTTGTTTTACCACGCCCGGGTCGGGCTCCGAATATCGAATGGAGCCCGTCCAGGTGTAGTGTTGTCAGAGTTGGGCTAGGCCGCCGTCGACGGCGACCTCGCTGGCGGTCATGAAGCTGCTGTCCGACGACGCGAGGAAGGCGGCCACGGCCCCGATCTCCGCCGGATCGGCCATGCGCTGGAGCGGAGTCATCGCGCCGTAGGCCTTCTGGCCCTCCTCGCCCAGCGCTTCCTTCGCGAGTTCGGTCGCCGTCGCCCCGGGCGACAACACATTGATCCGGATGCCGGTGCCCTTCAGGTCCGCCGCCCAGGTCCGCGCGAGATTGCGCACTGCTGCCTTGCTCGCGCTGTAGGCAGTGAATCCCGGGGCGCCGGTGGTGCCGGCGCTCGATCCGGTCAGGATGATCGAACCGCCCGGGCCCATCAACGGCAGCGCCTTCTGGACCGTGAAGATCGTGCCCTTCACATTGGTGTCGAAGGTCTCATCAATGTGCTCGGCGGTGATCTTGCCGAGCGGAAGCGGGCTTCCGGCCCCGGCATTGGCGAAGACGATATCGAGGCTTCCGCGCTCGGCCTTCACAGCTGCGTACAGTCGGTCGAGGTCGGCTTCATTGGAGACCGAGCCTTTCACCGCGCGGGCATTGGGCCCGAGGTCCGCCACAGCGGCGTCGAGCGCTTCCTGTCGGCGGCCGAAGATGAAGACGAAGGCGCCCTCCTCGATGAAACGCTTCGCCGCTGCGCGGCCGATGCCGGTAGCGCCGCCGGTGATGACGGCGGTCTTTCCATTCAGTCTGGTCATGTCGTACATCCCTCCAGGCTTCCGCCTTGGTCATTCGGGAACGCCCCGAGACCTTCAACATGGGTCTGCCGGGGTCAGGCGTTGAGTGCGAAAGCGCGCACATCGGTGGTGCGAAATCGATCCGGCACGGCTGTTAACTGCAGTCGCGACGATAAGGTTCCGCCGTTCGGAATGAGGCTCCGCTCGTCGACAAGTGTTATGATGGACGCCCTGTACCGTTGTACGATAAGTTAGGGCTTTGGAAGGCGCACCGCCCGGTGCGGGATTGCACCATGATCGACTGGGATGACGTTCGCTACTTTCTTGCCGTCGCACGCGGAGGATCGGTGCGGGCCGCCGCCAAGGGCCTGGGGGTGAACCACGCGACCGTGCTGCGACGCATCGCCCAGCTTGAGGAACGCCTCGGGACGCAGATGTTCGAAAAGCTGCCTTCGGGCTATCGCCTAACGGTTGCGGGCGAGGAGGTGCTCGAGCTTGCGAACCAGATGGAAGCGTCGTCGAACCAGCTGGAGACGCGCGTCTTCGGGCGCGACCAGAGCGTGCGCGGGCTCCTGCGGGTGACGCTGACACCGGTCCTTGCGACACACCTGCTCATGCCGGACTTCGCCGATTTCGCGCGTCTGCATCCGGACATCGAGATGGAAATCTTGTCGTCCGGCGAGCTGGCAAATCTGACCAACCGAGAGGCTGACGTGGCGATCCGCGTCGTCTACGACCGCAAAACACTGCCGCTCAATCTTCACGGCCTGAAGGGGCCAGAGCTGTTCGGCGGCGTCTACATGTCTCGCGATCGACTGGCCGCATGGCGTGCGGGCGCACCTGATCCCATCCGGTGGATCGTCATAAGCATGCATGGCATTCCGGAGTGGGTCAGCGAGGGTGAGGTTCGCACCACGGCGGTTCCATTCAGGACCACGGACGCTGCGGCGCAGATCGCTGCTGTACGGCAAGGGCTCGGGATCACGACACTGCCGTGCTTCATCGGAGATGCCGATGCCCTGCTGGTGAGGGTGCCCGGCACCGACCTGCACATGTACGGAACGCTCTGGCTTCTCACACAGGGGGAGTCTCGTAAGACGAAGCGCGTTCGGCTCTTCATGGAGTTCGTATCCCGCAGGCTCGCTGCGTACGCTCCGCTTCTCGCAGGCCTATCAATACCGCTCGACTGACGCCCGGCAGGTCGCCGTCGACGCGGTCATCCGGGAAACGCGCCGTCCCCGCCTCTCGTCCGTTGCTGCACAGATGCTGTCGATAATTGGCGAATGGGGAGCTGAGCCGCAGCGGCATTGCTTACGTTAGAAAAACGCTCTCATAGCCAACCGGGCCATTTGCCTGAGGCACGACGCCGGGATCGCCGACGCCAATCTCACGGCTCGGCCGGAAGAGTACTTGTTCGTTTGAATTGCGGCCGGCAACTTCCCGCGCCATCCCGTGAACGCCCCAAGAACAAAGAGCCGTCGCCATGTGCCATACGTGTCACACGGTCGGAACTTTCGGAAACCGTTGGAAACGCGGGTTTCGACCGCATTTATGTGTCACGATCCGCGACACATGAAAAAGCTCCTGACCGTGAGGTCAAGAGCGTGATTTCATTCGAGAATTTTTGTTTCTATGGGCACGCAACACCTGATACTTGAGGTTGGGGGTGAGGGCCATTCCGCGACTAGCAACATAGAGTGAGCGATGCCCCTCCGAAGGTGGAGGCCACACGTTCGAATCGTGTCGGGTGCGCCATCTCTCGTCACTGCAAACACGTCGCGGCGGGGAACGCGCCAACCACTCAGACCGGATAGTTGAGGCTGTGCAGGGATCTGGAGGCGCCTGAAGCAGGCGCCTTCATGGGGCTTACTGTCTGTTGCCTCTCTCCCAGTGGTGTTGTGGACCTGCCGGTAGGTCGTGCTGTCGGTGATTCAGCCGATATCGACGTTCATGGCAAGGTCCCAGGTGCCGGCGCCGTTCTTGGCGAGACCAATCATCATCAGACCGAGCGCCTCGAGGGTCTGGGCCATGTGTAGACCGCCGACATCCAACGGACGCAGGCCGAGACTTTCGAGGAAGGTCGAGACGCGCGCCTTCGCCTCCGCATCGTCGCCCGCGATGAACGCGTCGAGGCGTCCACCCTTGGCAAGGACGTGGCCGAAGATGGTGTTGAAAGTTCACGACATGCGCGCCGGCGGGGAGGCCCTTGGCGGTCTCGTGCGCGCCGGAACTGCCGTGGGGCATGACGAGACCCGACATGTCGGGGTTAACCGGGTTGGTGATGTCGATGATCACCTTGCCGTCGAGCGCTTTGCCGAAGTCGGCCACCACCGCCGCCGCATTGGTGTACGGCACGGCGAGGATGACGATGTCGCCCGCCGGCACGGCGCCGTAGGTCCCTGTGGTTGCTCCGGCTGCGAGCTGGTCGGCCAGCGCCTGCGCCTTGGCGGGGTCGCGGTTGACGACCTCGACGGTATGCCCGGCGTTGGCAATACGGCCGGCGATCGCAGTGGCCATAGTTCCTGCGCCGATGATGCTGATGGTGCTCATCTTCAGTCTCCTGGTGAGGTTTGAATATTGCTCGTTGTCTTTAAAGGGAACATCCCCCGGATAAACTCAGCGGGCAGGAAAGTAGTGACCGTTGTCCAAATCGGCGAACAGGCGGGGCTGAGTGGGGTCCCAGCCGAGGGCCTGACGCGTGATGGCGCTGGACGCCGGGGTGTCCAGCGTAACCAGATTTGCGAGGAACCCGAAATAACCCGGCAACATGAGCGCGTCTGCAGGAATGGGTACGGCCGGCAGGTTTAGGCGGCTGCCAAGGGCCTCGGCGAGCTCGCGAAACCGAAAACCTTCATCCGCGACCGCGTGCCAGTTTCTGCCGGCGGGGCCTTTCTCTAGCGCCAGGCGGAACACTGAGGCGAGATCGAGGGCGTGCACAGCGGTCCACCGGTTCTCGCCGTCTCCGGGGTAGCCGACGACGCCCTTCTCCTTGGCGAGCCCAATCAGCAGCGGCAAGAAGCCGGCATTATCGGTCGTGCTATGCATGATTTCAGGAATCCGGACGATCGAAGACCGAACGCCCTGCTCGGCGAGATCGATGACCGTGGTCTCCACAATATTGCGAACCCGTAGGGTGCCTTTGTACGGATCGCCCCCGGGAAGGGACGGATCGTCCTCCGTGGCCGGCCGGCCCAGACCTTCCCATCCGGGGCCGCCAATGCTCGCCGACACGACCAGCGGCTTTCCTGTCCCCGCCAGCGCCTCGCCGTACGCCAGCATGATCTCGCGCTCCGCGGCAGCCACGGCGTTGATCCCGCCCGTAGGAAGCAGGTCTTGCCTGTGCGCAAGATGGATTACGCCGTCGGCGTCTGCAGCCGCGGCCTTGAGCCCGTCAAGATCCTCGAGACTACCGCGACGCACCTTGGCGCCGAGCTTGGAAACCGCCTCCTCGGCTTTGTCCGACCGGGCAAGGGCAGTGACTTCATGCCCAGTGCCGATAAGCTCGGAGATGATATAGGGGCCGGAATGGCCGGTCCCGCCAGTGACGAAAACGTGCATGTAAATGCTCCTTGTGAGTGAGGTGATGTGAGAAGAAGTTCTGACGGTGGACTCAGCCACGAAGGCTGACACCGATTGAAAAGTTGCCGTGTTTGACGGAGTGGATCATGAGCCCTAGCCACAGCATGCAGGCGTGCTCCAGTGTCCGCGCCATGGGCAGCTTCCCGGTATCCATCGGGCGCAACCCAACGCTCTCGATGAATGCCGAGACGCGTGCCTTTGCCTGCGCGTCGTCCCCGGCGATGAACACGTCCAGCGGGCGGCCCTCGACTGGACCGGCAGCCAGGACGCAGGCATTCTGGGTGTTGAACGCTTTGACGATGACCGCATCGGCAGGGGCTGCCTTGGCAATCTCCTGCGCTCCGAAACTGTCCTCAGGGGTCAGAAAGCCTGTGAAATCGGATTTGATAGGGTTGGTGATGTCGATGAGAAGCTTGCCGGCCAGCGCTTCGCCGTATTGCTTCACGACGTCGAGAACGGCGGAATAGGGAACCGCCAGGATGACCATATCCCCGGTCGGAGCGGCGCCGAAACCCGCTGCCGTCGCGCCGCCTCCGACTTGATCGGCCAGTGCCCGCGCCTTGGCGGCGTCGCGACTCATCACCTCGACGGTGTGTCCGGCCTTGGCGGCAAGGCTGCCGATCGCCGCCGCCATGCCGCCTGATCCGATGATGCTGATTGTGCTGATTTTTCTCATGTAAGTGTTCCTTGCGAATTCCCCACGACTTCTCGTTTCGCGTTTTCGGGCCGCGCCTCTGTTGCCATCCACATGCATGCACTGTATTTAGTGGACCAGTGATCCACTTTTACAATCGGGTCGCCGATCCACACATATGGACCACCGATCCATTTATCAAGGCAAACCATGCGAGCCGACGCGAGAAAAAATTACAACCATATCCTCACGGTCGCGCGTGAGGTCGTCACCGAGCATGGTGTCGATGCGTCGATGCGCGATATCGCCCGTCGGGCCGACGTCGGGTTGGCGACGCTGCTTCGTCATTTCGCGACGCGAGAAGCCTTATTTGAAGCGTTGGTATGTACGGATCTGGACGCACTGACGCAGAAGGCAGACGAACTCGAAACGTCTAATTCCCCTGACGAAGCGCTCGTGTCCTGGTTTCGCGACTGGTTGGCATTCGCCCAAAGCTATAGGGGCGTTGTCGCGCTGATGGCGGCCGCCCACACGAATCCGGACTCCGCTCTTTATGCTTCATGCGCAGCTGTGCACTCGGCGAGCGCGCGACTACTGCTCCGTGCTCAGGCCGAAGGTACGGCCCGCACCGATATGAATGGCGACGACCTGTTCGGCCTGATGTCGGCGCTCGGCTGGCTCGTCGACCTACCCTCATTCGCGCCACGGGCCGATCATCTCTTTCGAATCATCGCGAGCGCCATCCAGACAAACCTGCCAAGCAACGATGTTAAGAAGGCGACGTGTTGACGGGAGAGTGGCGTTGGTAAGCATGTTCTCGGCGATGCCGGCATAAGGCGGCCAGCGCTTGAAGCTGCGCACCTCGTAGCGGACGACCTCGATGCGGATACCTCGTTCGTCCATCCAGCGCGGAAGCAGCGGGATGTAGGTGGGTCCGGGATTTCTCCGAACCCCGGTGTCATCCTGACTGTCCTGTCGGCGCTCGTTCTCGTGCTACTCGTGGGCTGATTAGCGGATGCGGGTCGGCCGTCGCCGTACTCGCCGCTTGGAGCGCCGGATTGGTGCCACTGGCCGGGCTCCGCCTGAAGAGCTGGAGCGAGGTATTGGCTTCTGTAATCGTGGCCTACCAGCACGAGGGAGTGAGCCAGATCAGTGAGGCCGAAGTTCTGGAACGTCTCGCGCCGCATATTCGCCGGATCAGGTCAAGTCAGAACTGTCCCTAGAAGCTTCGAGTCCGAAAAGTAGGTCGTCGCAGCATAGCGTGCCGTAGAGTGGTTGCGGGGGCTCGCAACGCCCGATTCCTGCTGAGGCCTCGGCTTCGCTGTGAAAGGTCCATCAATGGCGCGCGCGTTTAGTCACCACCACCTGATCGCGCGGTTAGGTGTCAATTTCGTTCATCCCAGTTCGTTCAGCATCGCAGACCAGAATGCCGCCCTGGCCCAGATGAAAACCGCTGGCGTGCGCGTCATCCGGTTCGGGATGGAGGACAAAGAGGACGAGAAATTGATTTAGGTTCAGATGGTTGGAGAGCCGCGTATCTAGCGCCTTTGGTCCATGAAACTGATCAAGCCGGGTCGGTTAGATTTCCTCAGCGACAATCCTGGCTACATCAGCCAAGATAGCCTCTTGATCCTTGGTCTCCCCTGGCGCTTCTGCAAGATAGGCTGCAACCACGATCGGATCGCGATCGGACGGAAAGACCACTCCGATGTCATTGGTGGAAATTCCGTCCCAGGTTCCCGGTTTATTCGCGATCCGCCATCCTTTCGGCAAGCCAGCACGGAGGCGTCGTGTCGCTGCATCTTTGGAATCGATCATCCAATTGGTTAGTTTAATGCGAGACGGGGCTGACAGTGCGTCGCCAAGAACGACCCGACGCAGCGTTCCGACCATAGCGCGTGGTGAGGTCGTATCGTGAGTTTCCCCCGGCTTCACGACATTCAAGTCCAGCTCAATCTTATCGAGACGGGTGATTGGATCGTCCAAAAAACGGAGATAGGCGGTAAGCGCGGAAGGGCCACCGAAGCTTGCCAAAAGCAAATTCGCCGCGGTGCTATCGCTCACAGTTAATGCTGCCTGGCACAATTGCTCGATTGTCATGCCATCCGCGAGGTGGGACTTGGTCGCCTTAAAAGGCACTACCAGATCGCGCTCAGTAAAAAAAATTCGCCGACTGAGTTGCTCTTCGCCGCGATCAACGCGAGCGAGCGTGTATGCAACCGCCAATGCTTTGAACGTGCTGCACATAGCGAAGCGTTCGTCGAGGCGATTGCCAACTACTTGACCGGTTGCAGTATCCAACACGGCGACGCCAAGGCGTCCTCCGCTACGCGTTTCAAGCTCTTTAAGCCGCAACTCAATGCCTTTGCGGCTGGTCTCCGCCCGTGCAAGAGGGCAAAACAGCGCCGGCAGGGCAATTATCGGCGTCATCAACGCAACCCGGCGCGTAATCAGTAAAGGCATGTAGTTTCAATCCCCCCTGGTCGGAATTGAATCGAGAACAATTGAAAGGCGTCAAATTTAGGACCGAGAACTGGTCAGGGGGCCGGGCTTCCGCTCATCCATGTTATCCTGCCGTATGTCTGTGCCCCTTTAATGATGTTCAAGGGCCCTTAGGCCCTTCAGCCCGAAATCGGAACATCAAAAGAGAATGGGCAGCAACGTCGTGGCACCGGGTCACCGGAGGCAGTCACCTGCCTCCGGTTCCCACAAAACGTCTTGCGGCGACAGACGGTTATGTCTCGTCGGTCTTTTCCTGTTTTTCTATCAAGGCGGCAAAGTCTTCCTTCAGCCGGACCGGCAAATCCATGCGCTCGTGCAAAATGCTCATCACGCCAAGATCGCCGTTATCAAGTTCGCGGAAGAACAAATAGTGATGTTCATAGCGGCTGAAATGCGCCTCGCGTTTGACATCGGCGGGAACCGCAAGCTTTTGCGGAAGCCGGCGCCAATGCGCCCTTTCTTCACAAAGACGCTTCAAGTGCGCGTGAAGCCCCGTGATGTAGGTCACAGCCTGCGGCTCGCCCCATTTTTCAACGGTGTCGCGCCAAATCTTGTCCTGCGCCGCATCCGCACGCGGGTAAAAACGGTAGGTTGCCACGATCAGCGACGCGTATTGCGGCGGATGACATCTTCAGCGGAAACCGCGACAAACTCGCTATCATCCGCCCTCATCGCAGGTGCGAGTTGCTTTTGCAGCGCATCCCATGCCTCATCCCGCGTTTGCAAGTCGCGACGGATCAACGCCCGAATATACTCGCTGGCATTTTCGTAGAGGCCGTCCTCACCAATCTGCTGCTGAATATGGGCCTGCAACTGGCCGCCTACCTTCACGTGAATGCTTCCCGATGCCATTGGCATATCCTTTCGTTCTCCCTTTATTGTGAGTATCGTAGCACATATTGTCAATATTCATCACCGTGCTCCATTATGGGAGTGCGCAATGAACCCGCAAACTGGCGGCCAGTTGGTGATTGCCCTCAAGCTCAATGCCAAGGAAATCACGCCCAGCTATTGCCGTGCACGGCGTATTGCCGCACCTTTTTGCACAAAAGGATACTGCTATGCCGCCCTCTGCCCATTCAATCAGGCCACCCCGTGAATTGAAGAAAGACCGGATCGAACTGCGCGTTGCCGGCCCCGCCAAGGAGTTGACCTGCCGACAAGCTGGGGGCGGCCCTCGCCAGCACCGCGATCTGGTGGGCTGACTGGCTCATGGGGTTTGCTATCGCGCCCTTGGATAAGGGTCACGATCGAGAACAATTCGCGTGCGGGCAGTCCGATCTCGATGACTGGCTCCAGCGTCGTGCCAGCCAGGACGACAAACGCAACATCGCGCGGGTGTTTGTCGCAACCGACGACGAACTTGGTGTCGTGGCTTCTACAGCCTCAGTTCGTTCACGCTGGCGATCGATGAGCTTCCGGAAGAGGTCGGGCAGAAGCCTCCCCGCTGCGACGCAATCTATGCAGCACTGATCGGCCGACTGGCGCGCGATATGGGCGCGAGGTCGAGGCTCTGTTCGCTCGGCTTCGTCTCGTCGCGCGCGACTACGCCCATACTCGCCGCCTTCCGCTCCGCCTCTCCACAAGCCACTGATTTACAAGTGATTTCTCCCTTTCAAAGGCGCTATCACTTGGCATCCTTGTCGCGAAGCGGAGTATTCCGTGCGAGGACAAGAACGCGGTCGTGGCGCCACCGAGACTACAACGCCGAAAAGCTTTGATCGCCGACGCTACCCGCGACCGGCTGTGCCTACGTCGTCGAAGCTAGGTCCACGCCTCGTCAATCTTGTCAGACTACTGACGCGACAGGCCGCGCGGGACTTCGTTCAAGCCGAAACAGATTGCCAGATCCGAGACCGCCTCCCGGAGTAAGGAGGTCGCCTCATGGAGGTCGAGCTCTACGCCCGCTACTCATCGGACAATCAGCGAGACGCCTCGATTGAGGATCAGTTGCTGCTCGGCCGCCTGCATGCCGAAAAGCAGGCTGGACGGTCGTCGACAGCTATGCCGACCACGCGATCTCCGACGCGTCGCTCCTGCGCCCCGACATTCAGGAGATGATCAGCGACGCGATGCGCGGAAAGTTCGTCGTCGTAATGCTATCGATTGGGTTCGGAAAACCGAAACGGGGGTAACGGGTGTCGACAAACGTTTCGTGGCTTGCTTGGTCTCAGCGAACAGGTTTAAGAACGCTATGGGCGAAGCGTTTCCAAATTGCACGTCGTGTACGCTGAAAACGGTATTGACGCTGCTGGAAGCCATTGGCGATCTGCAGCAACCGAAGCGGTAATCGGCAGTGGCGCTGTTGCCATCTGGTGGGGAAGAAACCACATTGAATGCGCTTAGAGGGCGTGAGCGAAGAAAGAAAGATTGCCGCTTTCCATGAAATCCAGCCTCGATCATCTGCCCGAACGCAAACGACGCGAACTGTCGCGCATCGTCGAGATCGTGCATGAGGAGTTCGAGGATGCGCTGAAGGAAGGCACCGCCGATTTCAAGAAGAAGGGGCGGATTCTGAAGATCGTGCTCTTTGGTTCATACGGCCGTGGCGACTGGGTCGAGGAGAGCCATACCAGCAAGGGCTATCGCTCCGACTACGATCTGCTCGTCATCGTCAACAACCGCAAGCTCACCGACTTTGCGCTCTACTGGTACAAGGCCGCCGATCGCTTCCTACATGACCGCGCCATCAAGACGCCGGTCAGCTTGGTCGTGCACTCGCGCCGCGAGGTCAACACGGCGCTGAAGGAGGGCAACTATTTCTTTCGCGACATCCGTCGCGACGGCATCGTGCTCTATGAGCTCGACGACGAGCCGCTGGCCGAACCGAGGCCACGCTCAGCCGCCGACGAATACCGCATCGCCAAGGAGCATTTTGACGACCGCTTTTCTTTTGCAGTAGCTTTAATGGACGGGGTCTCGCTCTATATGGAGAAAAGCTATCCTAAACATGCCGCTTTTCTTCTACATCAAGCCATTGAACAAGCCTATTCGACGCTGTTGCTGACGCTGACCAGTTACAGCCCTGCCTCACACAACCTCAACCATCTGCGGACGCTGGCGGAAGGCCGCGACCGGCGGCTGGTAGCGGTCTGGCCGAAGGATCGGCAGCGCCATGTCGCCTGGTTCAACACCATCAACGAGGCCTATGTGAAGGCGCGCTACTCCAAGCATTTCACGATCGGCGAGGAAGCTTTGATCTGGCTTGGCGAGCGCACCGGCGAGCTGCAGCAGCTGGTAAAGACGATCTGCGAAGAGCATCTCGACAATCTTCAAAAGGCCCTGTGAGCCCCATTGCGGCTACTTCCACGCTACTCGTTCATTATGAAGCGGCAGCCACAGCAGCCCATCTCAGCCCGAGTCGTGGGAAAGCCAGAACCTATCGTAAGGCATCCGCCGCATCCAAAACGCATTCCCGTGTAATCGGGTCTTCATTCCGGTATCTACCCGCGAGGGTACGCGCCTTGATACAAAAGCCATATTTTGCTCCGACCGCGGTGGTTACATGTAACCTATCACACGCGGTTAGCGTCGCCGACATCCCCTTTGGAAACTAGCTTTTCCGAGAGCACGATTTGGATTGCCCAAATGGGCCGCTGCCGGATTCCGGTGCCGGTTCACACCGAGAGGTTGTCCCTACCTGGCCGTATTCCATACGCTGATTTCCATATCTCAACTCTGTTACTTCTATCCATCTTGCCATTGACTTCTAATTATCATGCTTGATGATTTCTAATCAGAACGGATTGGGAATCAACATGTACAAACGGTTTGTCGAGCAAAGAGCGGAAGAGGCGGTTTCAGACACACCTGCGGTGCTGATCGTTGGGCCACGCCGTGCCGGCAAGACGACGCTGGTGCACAAAATTGGAGAAGTAGGCCAACAACAACCGACAAACGGCGGTTCTGCGCTACCTATGGCGATGGTTGCGGGAAGGCGCCATGGCCGGGACTTCGCCTCTGAGCAAGAGGCGTTGGTTGCAGCTGCTCGCAACTCCCGGTTCTTGCGATTGGTTGAGCGAGCTATAGCGAAGCTTGCAGCATAGCCGCCCCCAAACGCGCCAATGTCTGGTGTTGGCCGGACCGACGGCTTTGTGGGATCAAGAGGACGAAACGGACATTCACGCCGGTACAGCTTCGCGGCCGCTCTCGAAAATACGCGCCGCCTGCATTCTGCGAGCCTCGTCAAACGCGGGGATCGAGTGTTCGGAACACTCCGCGCGGGACTTGCAGACATACGGTTCCCGCCGCTCTACACGGGGTGCCTCCGGTAGCAAAAGAATGCCTCTTCGATAGTGGGTATTGCGATGTAGCGGTCTTCTGACTCGAACACCCGGTGGCGAGCGAACGGGCGCTAGATCAAGCTAGGCCCCGTCTCAAAATCCCTGACGACGGACATGGAGGATCACGTCAAAACGCCGATCATGGCGCCGCGGCTCCATTGACAAACCCCGCCCTCGCACTCTACTAAAGCGGTCGCGGGCACCCACCACATCAGTCGGACGCGGGCCGCGGTTTCAGTCCAAAGGGAAGAGCATGCGCATTCGGTCGACGATGATGGGGGCAGCCGCCTTGGTGGCGGTCGGAACGTTCGCCGTGCACGTGCAGGCCGAAGGGTTGGAAAACATCGTGCTGTCCGCAAGCAAGGACGCGAAAGAGACCCAGGCGACATTTGCGCCGGACACGGCCAAGATCTTCCTCTCCGCCGACCTGACCGACGCTGTGGCCTCGGGATCGAAGCTAACCGTGAGCTGGATTTCGGTGGATTCGGGCGGTGTCGCGCCGGCGAACTACAAGATCGACGAGGTCAGCTTCGAAATCGGCAAGATCGACAACCATGTCGACTCCTCGATGACCAAGCCGGATGCCGGCTGGCCGGTCGGCACCTATCAGGTGCAGATCTCCGTTGACCGCACGGTGAAGGAAGCGGTCGACTTTTCCGTGAAGTGACCGGGGCGCGCGAGCCGTCATATACCTTTCCGACTCTTCGCGGGGTGTCACCGCTTGCAGCCGATCTGACCTGTCGCGCAGAGCCACCCGGAGCCTCGCCAATTCACCGATGTCGGGAAGGCGCGTTCACCGATTGACTCGCGCCGTAGCGGAGCCCCACGACGAGGAGAGCGACCATGCGCTCCGCGCGGCCGGGTCCGGTATTGTGGGCCGACATGCACAAGGCTCGCCGGGATTTGCCATATCGGCGCATCGTTCGGTTACGGCCAGGACAAGCCTGCGATCTCAACACGGCGCAGTGTCTCACGCACCGTCGAGGGAGCCGCACCGACGTGCAGCGCAATCGACCCGTGACCAAGCCCATCTTCAAATCTGTATCTCAGGATCTCGCGGACACGCCACATCTTTAGTCTCTCCGCTGGCATCGCGTTCCTTCCTCTCAGCGCAACCGAAAGGTCGAACGTCTCGATCAAGAGTGATGCCGATAGCGTGGTCGGCGATTGATTGTGCGTCGATCGCGGCGATGGCGCCTTCGACCGTGCCGCTGGTGGTGATGGCGATCGCGCCGGCTCCAACTCAGGTCTGTCGTGCGATGATCGCCGTGTTGCCGGTGGAGTGACATCGCCAGCGTTGACCGTGACGGCGCCGCCTGATGACAGCGCGAAGATGCCGTCGCCGCTAGTCGCGGTGACAGGACCGACGGTGGTGACCGTGGTCGAGCCCGAGCCGAAGTTCTCGGCGTCGATGCCGAAGCGGGCGTCGATCGACCCGTTGGCGGTCGCGTCGATGTTGCCGGCCGCCCCAGCGCCCAGGAACGCCGCCACCATGCCGGCATTGCCCGCACGGATGTTGCCATTGGCGACCTCGGTGATGTTGCCGGCCAGCAAGTTGGACTGGATGTTGATGCCGTCCTTGCCCGCCGTCAGCGCGGTGACATCGTTGGTGGTCACCGAAATGCCGGTGCTGGTCGCCACGTCGCGGACGACGATGCCTTCGCCTGTTGCCGCAGAAACATTGCCGGTGATATTAATATTCACCGAACCGACACCGCCCGTCTGCGTTGCATCGAATGCGTTGCCTGCGCCGTTGTTGGTGATGTTCCCACCCGTGTAGGTGATCGCGCCGGCCGCCGAGACCGACAGGGCCGCCGTTCCACCAGCCGTCGGCGTGTTGCCCACATCGACGGCGATCGCGCCATTGTTGATAATAAAGACGCCGCCAGTGCCGGTGTTGGCAACCGCAAGGCCATTCCCGCTGATCGTCGTTCCCGCAATGACGTCAACGATGACCGGTGTGTTGGACACAATCACGTAATTGCGGTCAAAGGGCAGGTCGGCGCTGTATGTCGTACTGGTGGTGGAGGTATCGTTGCACTGGATAGTGACGCCGATAACGCAGTCCGCCCAGGCCTGTCCCGGAGCCAGCAGGCTCGCGCCCGCCCCGCCGATTCTACGCGATGGTTACACAGACGCCGCCGATTGCCGACCTTCGCCTCTGTTCAAGCTGGCACATCATTCGCCATAGATTGTATGACCGGTCAGGCAAGCCCCCGTTGGCTTCCGACACAATCAGCATTTTTAATGCAACGACAATGATCTGCTGCGATCCGAAAGGGTCGCGCCGGTCGGTGCGTTCGTATAATAAGAAGGAAGACTTGCAAGTTTTCCTGTCTATCTGTATAGAGAGGATATGAGCGATCCTTCTGACACATCCCCATCCCTCGTAACTGCCGTCACCGAACTTTCCCTGGCGATTGGGCAACTCCTGCGGCGCCTGCGCGCGGAGTCGAATTCGGACGAACTTACGTGGTCGCAGACCGTGGCGCTGTCGCGGCTGGAGAAGGCGGGTCCGATGACGACGGCGGACCTCGCGCGGGCAGAATCGGTGAAACCCCAGTCCATGGGCGCCACGCTCGCCGAGCTGGAGCGCGAGCGCCTGGTCGAGCGTCGCCCGCATCCGACGGATGGTCGGCAGGTCCTGTTCGCACTTACGGCCGAAGGCATCGAGGCGAGGCGGAAGCGGAGCGCCGCGAAGCAAGAGTGGCTGCTGACCGCGATGGCCGAGTTGGATCCGGACGAACAACAAACGCTGATATCCGCGGCCGCGCTGATCAAGCGTCTCGGCGAGAGCGACGCCCGCCGGGGCTGACTGGAAAGCCTGACGCCGCTGACGCGCGTGACGGGACAAGACGTGGTCTCACCAGTCATCCAGATCGCAGAAAGGAAAACACCGTGACCATGACCACCCTCGACCCGAAGACCGCGCTGATCGTCATCGATCTTCAGAAAGGCATCGTACCGCTACCGAACGCGCCGCCCATGGACAGCGTGGTGAAGCACACCAGGACGCTGCTGGACGTCTTTCGCGGACATGGTCTGCCTGTCGTGCTGGTCAATGTCGCAGGCGGTGCGCCGGGCCGGACGGAGCAGCCGCGAGGCCATCGAGAATTTCCAGTCGGCTGGACCGATCTCATCCCCGAACTGAACCGGCAGGCGCAAGACCATGTCGTGACGAAGCACACGCCGGGCGCCTTCACCAACACCGGCCTTGAAGCCTATTTGAAGGCGTTGGCGGTCACGCAGGTCGTGATTGTCGGTGTGGCCACCAGCAATGGCGTCGAGGTCACCGCGCGCCAGGCCTATGAGCTCGGTTTCAACGTCATGCTCGCGACCGACGCCATGGCCGACCCAAATGCCGACGCCCACGCCTGGAGCGTCACGCGGGTTTTCCCTAGGATTGGAGAGACCGGCACGACGCAGGCGATCATCGATCTTCTGCAAAGGAGTGCCTGAGCATGAACTGGCTTCATGACATATCCTATCTGTTCGGCGGCGCATTTCTGGCCAACGCCGTTCCTCACTTCGTCAGCGGCATGATGGGGCGGTCCTTTCAGAGCCCGTTTGCCAAGCCGCCGGGCGAAGGGCTTTCATCCTCGACCGTGAACGTGCTCTGGGGGTTTGCAAACGGCGTCATCGCCTATTGTCTCCTTGCCCGTGTGGGACATTTCGACCTGCGCGCCGCAGATCACGTCATCGCCGTGGGCGTCGGCGTTCTGCTTATCGGTGTGCTGAGCGCACGCTTGTTCGGGCGGTTCCACGGCGGCAATTCGCCCACGGTCTCGTGACGGCATGGCCAAGGGCACGTTCCGCTCGCTGGAGGTCTTCAACTATCGCGTTTGGGCCATCGGCTCGCTTGTCTCCAATGTCGGCACATGGATGCAGCGCACCGCCCAGGACTGGCTCGTGCTGACGGAACTCACCCACCACAGCGCAACCGCCGTTGGCGTCGTGATGGGCCTGCAGTTCGGGCCGCAGCTTCTCCTGCTGCCCTGGTCCGGCTATGCCGCCGATCGTTTCGACCGGCGCAGGCTTCTGATCGCCACCCAGGCGGCTTCGGGTTTGCTGGCCCTTGGCCTCGGCCTCCTCGTCGTCACGGGTCTCGTTCAGCTGTGGCATGTCTACGTCCTCGCTTTCCTCTCCGGTTGCGTCAACGCCATCGACATGCCGGCGCGCCAGACCTTCGTCTCCGACCTGGTCCGGGACGAAGACCTTTCAAACGCGGTGGCGCTGAATTCTGCCTCCATCAACGTCGCGCAGATGATCGGCCCCGCTGTTGCCGGCGTCCTGATCGCAGCCATCGGCTCTGGCTGGGCGGTTTTGATCAACGCGGCCTCTTTCGGCGCCGTGCTGGGTTCGCTTGGGCTCCTGCGCGTCAAAGAGCTTCACGCCAACCTCCGCGCTAGCCGGTCCCGGAGCAGCCTCGTGGACGGGTTCCGGTATGTCCGGTCCCGCCCGGACCTGAAGGCTATCCTCTGGATGCTCTTCCTGATCGGCACCTTCGGACTGAATTTTCCGATCTTCATCTCCACCATGTCCATCAAGGTCTTCCATGGCGGAGCCGATCAGTACGGCATTTTGACCTCGGTCATGGCGGTCGGAACACTTGCCGGTGCGCTGCTCGCCGCCGGACGCGACAAGCCCCGGTTCGGGCTTCTGTTCGTCGGCGCCGCGACGTTCGGGATCGGCTTTGCATTCGCCGCGATAACGCCCGATGTCTGGCTGTTCGGCGCCGCGCTCGTCGTCATCGGCGTGTCGATCCTGACCTTCACCAATTCCACGAGCAGTCTGATGCAGCTATCCACAGAGCCTGTGATGCGCGGGCGCGTCATGGCGCTGCGTCTCGCCATCGGCGTGGGGGCGACGCCGATAGGGGCTCCCATCGTCGGCTGGGTCGCCGATGCCGTCGGTCCACGCTGGGCGCTGGGCGTCGGCGCCGCCTCGGGGTTCACAGCCGCGGCCGTCGCCCTTGCTTATCTGATGAAGCATGGGCGCCTGCGTGTACGCTTGGACGGTCATCGGCTATGAGGTTCGACATCAAGCGAGGGCCTCGCCGCAGGCCGCGAAGGGGGTGACTATCGGTATGCCCTGTTTCGTGACGGCCTGGCGCTCCTCGGCGATCCGTTCCGCGGTCGCCTCCGCGATGTTGTTATCTGGTTGCCAAACGAGGGACTATCTTTGCGCTGAGCCGCTTTGGCGACGTCATTCTAGGATGACGTTGAAGGAGGGATGCGGCCGCCGGAAAGCCGCAAGCACTCGATCGCGCGCCCGGTCCATCTCGCGGGCTGCTGCGCCGGTGAGCATGAAGGTAGGGCAAGCGGGATTGCCGCAGCCGCAGGGCCTGATTTCGCCGGAGGACAAAAGCATTTTGAATCGGCGGCGAAGCTGATCCAGTTCACGGACTGTTAGTTCCAGCGCGCTGCGGATGCCGGCATCACGAGCGATGGAAGTTGATGGATTTAGACACCGTGCGTCTGGCGGTGATCGTCGATGAACGCGATCATGGCCTGAACCGACGGTCGAGCTCCGCCTGGGCAAAATACGCGCTCGCCTTGCGCAGGATCTCATTGGCCTGTCGAAGCTCGCGGTTCTCGCGTTCCAGTGCCTTCAGCTTCGTCGCAACATCCGTAGGCACACCGACTCGCACGCCATTGTCGCGCTCGGCCTTCTTCACCCACTCACGCAGCGTCTGCGCCGTGCAGCCGATCTTTGCGGCGATCGACGAGACCGCAGCCCACCGCGACGTATGGTATCCCTCCGGCGTGGACCGCCTTGCGGGAATTTGCCGAGAAGGTGATTTTGCGCTCTTGAGAGTGGATTTAAGAGCGCAATGAGGAACTATGGCACAGGCAATTTTGCTGACGGGTCAAGAACGGCGGCGTCGTTGGTCACCGGATGATCGACAGGAAATTCTGGATGCGGCATTTGCACCGGGGGCAAATGTCTCGGAGGTAGCGCGTCGCTTTGATGTTTCGACGGGGCTGCTCTACACGTGGCGCCGCCAGGTGCTGTCTGTGAAAGATGTTCCTGCCTTCGTGCCGGCGACTGTCTTGGACGTTCCTGGCAGCGGCGGAGGTGGCGCGGCGCCCATCGTTGTGGACTTTGCGAACGGTACCAAGGTGAGGCTTGCGTCCGGGGCACCTTGTGATCTTGCCGCGGCAGTGATGCGTGCGCTCAAATGATCCCGATCAGTTCGAGCGTGCGCGTTTGGATTGCGAGCGGCCATTGCGATATGCGCAAGGGGATGCAGGGCCTGGCTCTGATCGTGCAGGAAGGTCTGGGTCGTGATCCGTTCAAGGGTGACGTTTTTGTCTTCCGCGGGAAAAGTGGCCGGCTGATCAAGGCTCTTTGGCATGATGGAATTGGCCTTTCGCTATACGCAAAGCGGCTCGAGCGCGGCCGCTTTATTTGGCCGGCGACGGAGGGTGGAGCGATTGCGCTGACGGCTGGCCAGATGTCCTATTTGCTTGAGGGAATTGACTGGCGAAACCCGCAGCAGACATGGCGCCCGACGAGCGCGGGATAGCGTCTTTTTGGCGGGATTTGCGTGCGGCAGCACCAAGAAAAGCTATGCAAATCAGTGGTTTTGTGATTCACTTTAGAGCATGGAAACCGGCTCGGAACRTCACTGTGATCATGCTGCTGCCCTAGAAGCAGAGCTGGCGATGGCGCGGTCGGAACGGGCTACTGCTTTGGCCGAATTGGCTGTTGCCAAGGCCAAGGAGGCCGACGATCAGGCCATCATTCTTCGGCAGAAAGTCTATATCGAAAAGCTGCAACGTGAGCTGCGTGGTCAGAAGTCGGAACGGACGGCGCGGCTGATTGCACAGATGGAGCTGCTGCTTGAGGACGCCGAAGCGACGGCGACCGAAGATGAGCTTGCCGCCGAGATGGCCGTTGCTGCGGCTGCTGCGATTGCGGTCACCGGATTTACGCGCAAGCGGCCCGTCAAGAAGCCTTTCCCGGAACATCTGCCGCGTGAGCGTGTCGTGGTGCCTGGTCCGGTTGCCTGCAGCTGCTGTGGCGGTGAACGGCTTCGCAAGCTCGGCGAAGACATCACCGAAACGATGGAGAGCGTACCGCGTAGCTGGAAGGTCATTCAGACGGTGCGGGAAAAGTTCACCTGCCGTGACTGCGAGAAGATCAGCCAGGCACCTGCACCCTTCCATGTCATCCCGAGAGGATGGGCGGGGCCGAGCCTTTTGGCGATGATGCTCTGCGACAAGTTCGGCCAGCACATTCCCCTCAATCGCCAGGTCGAACGTTTTGCCCTGGAAGGTGTGCCAATCAGTCTGTCGACAGCAGCAGACGCGATTGGCGCGTGCTGCCAGGTCCTTGACCCGCTGGTGCGGCGGATTGAAAGCCATACGTTCGCGTCTGAACGGATCCACGGGGATGACACGACCGTGCCTGTTCTGKCTCTCGGCAAGACCGTCACCGGTCGGATATGGAGCTATGTCAAGGACGATGCTCCGTTTGGGGGAGCGGCGCCACCGTCGGCGGTGTTCTATTATTCCCGTGACCGGGCCGGTGAACATCCACAGGCGCATCTGGCCAATTATAGCGGCATCCTTCAGGCGGATGCGTATACGGGCTATGGCCAGCTCTATCTTCCTGATCGAAGTCCGGGTCCGATTTATGAAGCGGGGTGTTGGGCGCACGCGCGACGACCGTTTTTTGCGCAGGCCGATCTGGAGACCAATGCGCGCCGAAAGGCGCAAGGCAAAAGTGCCGCCGTTATCTCACCAGTCGMATTGAACATGGTGMAGCGGATCGACGCACTGTTCGAAATCGAACGCCAGATCAATGGCCGCACTGCGGATGAGCGAAAGGCAATCCGCCAGCAGTTATCAAAACCGCTGATTGACGACATGGAAGTATGGGTACGCGAAYACCGCGCCAGGTTGTCGCGTGACAATGACTTGGCAAAGGGGTTTGACTACATGCTGAACCGTTGGGAATCCTTCACCCGTTTCCTSGACGACGGCCGTATCTGCTTGTCGAACAATTGCGCGGAGCGATCTCTGCGCGGTGTGGCGCTCGGACGAAAAGCCTGGCTATTTGCCGGTTCCGATCGAGGGGGCCAGAGGGCGGCGGCTATGTATAGCTTGATCGTCACCGCGAAAATGAACCGCATTGACCCACAGGCCTGGCTTGCAGAYGTTCTCGCCCGCATCGCCGACCATCCAGCCAATCGGATCGATGAGCTTCTCCCCTGGAATTGGCGGAAAACCACAACAAYATCTCTGCCGCGGGCGGCCTGATGGCAGGTCCTCTCGTTCGCTTAAAGATCACGCTTGATGACGTTGATCCCTTGGTGATGCGGCGCGTTGTTGTCCCATTCCGCATTCGGCTTGACCGGCTTCATGAGGTTCTTCAGGAGGCTTTCGGCTGGACCAACAGCCATCTATATGAGTTCAGGATCCGTGACATCGGGTTCGGCGTGCCTGATGGCGGMTTTGATGGTCCCATCGATGCGCGCAAGGAAACGCTTCTTGCTGCCATCGAAGATATCGGCGCGAAATCATTCAAGTATCTCTATGACTTCGGCGACGGCTGGACGCACACCGTGAAAATCGAAAAGATCTTTCCGGCGACCGCCGGCTTCGACGATCCCTTCCTTCTCGAAGTTGYCGGACGATGTCCACCGGAGGATGTCGGCGGTCCGTGGGGTTATGAAGAGTTCCGCGAGGCCATTGCGGACACCAACCATCAGCGTCACCACGAACTCGTGGAATGGTGGGGCGATGCGCACTACGATCCTGGCGATGTCGACGCCGCCAATCTCCGCAAAAACGTCGAGGCTTTAGCTTCAAAGTGGAAGCGCCGATCGCGAAAGAAAGGCTGAACCTGCGGTCCTCGGCGAATGCTTACGACGTATGCTCGCCTTCGTGATCCAAAACCAGCCGGACCGCGCGGGTCCGGACCTCGGGAGAGAACTTGTTGGTCGTCTTGCTTGTCATGGCTCCACCTTCTCAGGAGTTGGAGCCTCCGATCAAGCCGGGGCGGTTCATGCAGGTGTCTGGAATGCTGAGCGCAGTCAATCTGGGCACGGGAGTGAAGTCCACAGACCCTCACATCCGAACTGAACGTAGCCACCGCGGCCCTGGCCGGATGGTTACCCTGAAATCGTAGGCCCGGCTGCGCTGGCCGAATAGTTACCGTTTTGGCGCGATACTGACGTTTCTCGTTTCAGAACATCCAAACGCAAAAAAGCCGCCCGGTTGGGGCGGCTGCTGTGGGCGATTTGGCATCGCACGAATTGCTGGTTGCGGGGGCAGGATTTGAACCTGCGGCCTTCAGGTTATGAGCCTGACGAGCTACCGGGCTGCTCCACCCCGCGGAAGTCGTGTCCGGCGGATGCCGGCTTATGGCCGGTTTGTTTGTTTTGAGAAGTTGATCTTTTTGAATGTTGCGTTTGGCAGACCTGGCAGCGACCGACTCTCCCGCGTCTTAAGACGAAGTACCATAGGCGCTGGGGCGTTTCACGGCCGTGTTCGGAATGGGAACGGGTGCAGCCGCCCCGCCATGACCACCAGGTCGGCAAAGCGCAACATTTGAGAAGCTGGTGAGACCGAAGTCTCGTTTTTTTCAGGGTGTTTTGCGGTTGGGCAAACAGCCTGGAACACGTCTTGCATCATCTTTGGCGCTTTGTAGCGCCAGATGAGCATTGATCAATGAGAACGATCAAGCCAATCGAGCTATTAGTACCGGTAAGCTTCATGCG